>JAFPDB010000274.1 GCA_017390085.1 Bacteroidales bacterium
GCTGGCCCTTGTATCGCTCGCGGAGGGCCATGAGGCCCGGCATCTCGAGCTCGGAAATCGTTATCTCGTCGCGCCCGAACTGGGCGAGGTTGATGTCCGCCACCTTGTAGGTGTATTTGGTCTGGTCTACGTACTCAATCATTTTGTCTGGAAATTACGGTATTTTTAGTCTTAAAATATCCGCGAATGTAACCAAAGACAATCATTTCAGAGGGTTGCGTCGATGATAACATCAACATACGTCCGTCACAATTTCATTTAATTTAGAAACAAAATGGGCTAAAAGTCGTATCATTGCGTGGCATTACCCCGAGCGGGTGGCCCAAACGCAGAAAGCAGTCAGAATCAAACATTTTCAACTAAATATTACAACAAATGAAAATCAAGAATCTTGTTTTGATGGCAGGCCTCAGCGTGGCCATCGTTCTTACCGGCTGCAACGCAAGCAGCGCTACCAAGGGCGGCATCATAGGCGGCGCCTCAGGTGCTGCTGTCGGCGCAGGCGTTGGCGCTCTCGTAGCCAAGAACAACCGTAAGAAAGGCGCCCTGATCGGAGCTGCCGCCGGCGCTGCTGTCGGCACAACGGCCGGCATCATCATCGGCAAGAAGATGGATAAGAAGAAGAAGGAGCTCGAGGCCCTCGAGAACGCCCAAGTACAGGAGGTTGAGGACCAGAACGGCCTCAAGGCCATCCAGGTCACCTTCGGTGAGGAGGGCATCAAGTTCGCCACCGGCAAGAGCGCGCTCAGCCAGAGTGCTAAGACCAACCTCGCCTCTTTCGCTAAGACGCTCACGACGGGTGAGGATGTCTCCGCAGCCGACATCACCGTCGAGGGACACACCGACAGCACCGGCTCCGCAGCCGTCAACGAGAAGCTCTCCAAGGAGCGCGCAAAGGCTGTGGCCGACTACCTCGTCTCGCAAGGCGTCCCCTCTTCCAAGATCACCACTCGCGGTCTCGCCAGCGAGTATCCTGTGGCCGACAACGGCACTACCGCAGGCCGCGCCAAGAACCGCCGCGTCGAGGTCTACATCACCGCAAGCAAGGAGATGATCGCCGACGCTGAGAAGTAAGTCGAGCGATTAGACAGAAAAGTATGCAGAGCCTCGCCGGACAACTTCGGCGAGGCTCGCTTTTTTCGTATATTCACGACATGAAACTCTCTTTGGCAATAATCCTCTTGGCACTGCCCGCCATGGTTTCGGCGCAACGGACCGACTGGGCAACGTGGGGCGAGCTGCCTCCCGTGGGCGAACGAATGAGTCGGGCTATCGACATCCGCGACGTGCGCCGGCTCGACAAAATCGTCAGGGCTAAAGCCGACAGCCTCGTCAGGGACCTCGACGGCAAAGCCGACGTCATGACAATCCGCGACGTCAACGGGATGTTGGCCATAAGGGTCGTCCTTGGAGGCGCGGGCCTCCCTGCCGAACCCAACGTGACGGGCTATAACGCCGCCACGCGGGAGACGCTCGAGATATTGACCAAAAGCCTCAAAGGCCGATGGGCGCAGGCCAGTATCACCGTCGACGGACACACCGACAACGTAGGCCCATACGACGAGAATATGACAGTCTCTTTCAAAAGGGCCATGGCCGTGGGCGGCCTGCTGACCCGCCAAGGCGTCGACTCCACCCGGATAACGCCCCGCGGCTACTCGTACGACTACCCTATAGCCGACAATCGCCTCATAGAGGGACGTGAGAAGAACAGGAGGGTGGAGCTGACTGTCACCCTCGGCGACGACGCAATAGACGAATTGTTGCGATAGGCTTTTTCAAGAAGATCCCCTCCGTAATCCACTATCCTCTCCATGTGCCGGTGCACGCCGTTGGTGAACATCCATTTCTGCTGGTCGCACATCCTGATGGTGGTCAGGAAGAGGTTCACGTCACGCCGTCTTCGGGAGTCAACTCGTCATGGCGACTTAAGGCTGGTTTAAAACCTCAACCCATTCCATATTGGGCCATAGCGTTTTTCAAGGGCTCTCATGCATTTTCGCCCTGTGACTGTCAGGGTGTCTTGCGCATTGGCAGCTGTTGCGGCGATGATGCATGATAAGGCTACGAGACATCTTTTCATAAGTTTATATATTTTAAAGTTGAACATCTTTGTTATTGTATGGCAAAGTCAATGTTTGCGCTTCTGACTCCCGCCGCTCTCGGCATGAGGGGTTTGTCTTACACTGCAATCCCAGAAACCTCAAAAAGGTAAACAAGAGCCGGAAAACTTTTTTCGGCAAAAGACGGCATCTCTTGCAACCTGCAAGCCAACCTCCCGGAACGATTAAATGCCTTGGGCGAAAGTTGGGCTAATTTTTGTCCTTTAGAAGGAAAAGAGTAAATTCGCGGTGTCTTAAGAAGAATCGGGGTTTAGCGCAGTTGGTAGCGTGCCACGTTCGGGACGTGGAGGCCACGAGTTCGAGTCTCGTAACCCCGACTTACATTCCCACTAAGCGACTGGAAACACAGGTTTCTGGTCGCTTTTTCCTATTGGTACGCTCAACGAAAACGTGAATAGCCCGCGAATCGACATCTTCAACCGCTTGCCAATGTTGCCTTTGGCAACGTTCCTGACCATCGGCACCGCGATGGGCTTCGCCCTCGATTGGGCATGGACGGCAATGACCGTCGCGGGGCTCGTTGCGCTCATAGCGCTCTCCTTTTTCCGACGAGCGGCACATGAATGGGCTCCCCTTCGCGACACTCTATTTCTCGTCATCGTATGCTATTGCGCTTTCGCGTTCGGGGGCTTCAACGCGTCGACGAACCGCATCGTCTTTCAGGAGGCGGGCCAGCGCCTGCTACTCTCCGGAACAGTAGTAAAGATTTCGAGCCGGACTCCCACCCTCACCCAACTCGTCATCGCCACCGACAGCCTCGCCTATGGCGATAACCCCATGTCGCCATGCGCCGCCAAAGGCCAAATAACGATTGGCAAAAACTCCTTCGACGGCGAACTCCAATCAATCGAGTGCGGCAATAGGGTACGCCTCACGGGCAAGACCACCGAGCCATACCAAGACTTCTTCTCCTCCTTTGACTACCGCGACTACCTCACGACGCAAGGCATATCCTTTTGCGCTCATGCGACACGCTTCACCAAGCTGGCCGACGACGCTCTCTCACTCGCCGCCATAACTGGCGCAGTCAACCATTGGTATGTCGAGCGGTTGGAGCGAATGGGTGTCTCGCCGTCGAATATCGGATTTCTTCGCGCCCTTGTGCTGGCCGATCGTAGCCAACTGTCGCCAAGCCTCAAAGAGAATTTCTCCATATGCGGCACGAGCCACGTCCTTGCCGTAAGCGGACTTCACGTCGGGGTGCTGGCCTTCGTGGCGTCGCTCATATTCTCGGCTCTCTGCCGTCCGCGCGCCGCCGCCATGCTTACCGTCCTCACGCTGTGGGCTTATGCCGTGGTGGTGGGTCTCGGGCCTTCGGTCGTCAGGGCCTCCATAATGTTCACTTTCTTGCGTATCGACTGGTGGCGGGGGCGGCAGATGCCCCCTTTCCACTCCCTCACGGCCGCCTTGGTCGTCATACTCCTTTTCGACCCCAATGCCGTGGGCAACTCAGGTTTGTGGCTCAGCTTCTCCGCCGTGGCTGGCATCTTGGCGCTCTTGCCTCCCGCCAAAGATTTCATCGAGATTCACACCATGCCGTCTCATGGGGCGAACATATGCCTGCGGCTCGCCCTCCGCGCCTTACGGGTCGTGGCCGTCGCCCTCGTCGTGACGTTGATTGCCCAACTCGCCACTCTGCCCATAATACTCTACACCTTTCAGCAGTTCCCCACATATTTCTGGCTAAATAATCTGGTCATCTGCCCCGCAGTATGGCTGGCGTTCAACATGGCCGTCTTCCTGCCCCTGCTGGCCTGCATCGATTCTCTTTCCCCACTCTTGGGAGGCGCGCTCGACGCCCTGCTTACCGCCATGGCTGGCTATTGCCAGTGGGCTGCCGAATTGCCTTGCGCGTCGTTCATTGCCGGCCCGCCGAGCATTTTCACTCTCGTAGCCTCACTTCTGGCCGTCGCCACCCTTATTGTTTTCCTCCGCAGGGGTGGAACCGTGCTCCGCCGGGCTACTTTCGCCGCGCTTGGCGTGGCGTTCATATGCTTAGCGTCGACCGAGGCGTCGCGCAAGCCCGAGGTCGTGGCAATCAGCGCGTCAGGCCGCCTCAACGTCGTCTTGTCCGATGGTTGGACTGCCAAGTGCTTGGCCTCCGACCTCAAACACGCGGGCTCAATAAGGGCCATCAAGTCTTGGGCGCGGGGCAAGGGTCTTTCTCTTGGCGAGTTCTGTCCGATGGGGCAAAAGGAGGTGATCTCGCTCAACGGCAAGGCTCTCGCCATAGTGAACAATCCCGACGTCGGGGCTCCCGATTGCGACGTATGCCTAATCAATTGCGACGATGCTCAAATCGCCGCGCCCAACGCCAAGACGCGTTTCTACCTTTCTACCTACGTCGAGTCGGGGCCACAATCCTTGCACGGCGCCGCGCGGCGCATTAAGCCCGACGATATTCTGTCGCTTGCCGATTTATAGGATTTTGTTGACCATGTGGCGCACCGAACACTCCCCTACCCTGTTCGTGCCGACGCATTCGCCCGAAATCGCGGGTGCCGCTATTCCCTTATGCCCAAGCGGCTTGTCGGCTGTGTAGACAAAAGCCTCGTCCCACAATCCCTCGCCAATGAACGCCGAGAGCGTCTGCCTCCCGCCCTCCACGATGACCGATGTGGCTCCTTCGGCCATTACGGCCTCAAGCGCGTCGGCGGCTATCGAGCTCTCTTCGAGAGCCTTTCGGACGTATTTCACGTTTCCCTCTTCCGCCTCTTTCAACCTGTTGATGACGATGCTGCGGCCGCCGTCGGTCAGGACTTTGGCCCCTGCCGGGATGTCGATGTTCGGGCTCAGGATGAAGCGCAATGGCGATCCGCCGCCGACGCGGCGCGTCGTAAGGATCGGGTCGTCCGTGCGCACTGTCGCGGCGCCCACGAGAATGGCATCCTCCGTAGCGCGGCGCCTATGCTCGATGGTCATGGCCTCGCCGCCCGAGATGAAGAGCTGGCTGGCCTGGCCGTCGGCTATGTCGCCAATGTAGCCGTCGGCGGTCTGCGCCCATTTGAGTATCACGTAGGGGCGGCGTTTCTCCTGGACCGTGAAGAAGCGGCGGTTGAGCCATCGGCAATCATCCTCCAAGACGCCCACTCTCACGTCGACTCCCGCATCGCGGAGCTTGCCAATCCCGCGCCCGTCGACCTTGGCGAACGAGTCGCGGCATCCCACCACGACGTGCGGAATGCCCGACCGTATGATGAGGTCGGCGCAAGGCGGCGTGCGGCCCTGATGCGCGCACGGTTCGAGGCTCACGTAGATTGTGGAGCGCGTCAGGAGCCCCGGGTCGGCCACTGAGCGTATGGCGTTGACCTCGGCATGAGGCTCGCCGGCCCTGTGGTGCCATCCCTCGCCAATTATCCTGCCGTCGCAGACGACGACCGCGCCAACCATCGGGTTGGGGTACGTCCGCCCTTCGGCGTTGAGCGCCAATTGGATGCAGCGGCGCATATAAGCCTCGTCGTTTGAAATCTTTGTGACTATATTTGTCATGTTCATACTCGTTATTAAAGTAAAAATAGAGAAAAATGGGGCAACTCAGCGTTCTTGACCTACGCCGCAAGGTGGTCGAAATCCTCACACCCGCCATGGCCGACGAAGCCCAAGCCGCCGCCCGCGCCCTCATTTGCGAGGCGTGGCGATGGACGCTTACCGACATCGCCCTGCGGCAACAAGAGATTGTCGACGACGGCGAGTGCCAAAAGATTCTCGACATGGCCGCGCGTATGGCCGCCCATGAGCCCCTGCAATACGTCGTGGGCCATTGCGACTTCTGCGGAATTGAGTTTGCGGCCCGCCCCGGCGCTCTTATTCCCCGTCCCGAGACGGAGCAGCTCGTCGAGCAGGTGGTCCGTTGGGCCGGCGGGCGCAAAGGGCTGAGGGTCATCGACGTCGGCACGGGTAGCGGATGCATAGCCGCGTCGTTGGCCGTCATGCTCGACGAGCCCCAGGTCACGGCCCTCGACGTCTCGGACGACGCTCTCGCCGTGGCGCTGCTTAACGTACGTGGCCTTGGCGTGACCCTGCGCAAGGCGGACATTTTGTCAACCTCGGCCGACGAACTCGGACAGTTCGACATTGTCGTGAGCAATCCACCCTACGTCATGAATTCTGAGCGAAAATCCATGTCGCCCAACGTCTTGGATCATGAGCCGGCTTTGGCTCTGTTCGTCCCCGACTCCGACCCCCTGGTTTTCTACCGCCGGATAGCAAACCTTTGCCGCGAGGGGATGCTCGCCGACGGTGGCGGGCTTTTCTTCGAGATAAACGAAGCCCTCGGCCCGCAGATGCGCCAGATGCTTAAAGGCATGTATTTTGCTACAGACATCCGCAAAGACTATCTTGGCAAAGCCCGCATGGCGGTCTGCCAAAAAGAATAACCTAAAAACAGAATTACTATGGTTGAGAAACTTACCGACTCGACATTCGACGCCGCACTCGCCAAGGGCGGAGTGGCCGTTGTAGACTTCAGCGCCGCATGGTGCGGACCGTGCCGCGCCCTCGCGCCAAACTTCGAGGCCCTGGCCGAGAACTACGCCTCCAAGGCCGCTTTCTACAAAGTCGACATCGACGAGGCTGGCGACGTTGCGGCAAAGTTCGGAATCATGTCAGTACCGACAATCCTCTTCTTCAAAGATGGGCAGGTAGCCCAAAAAAGCGTCGGCCTGAAGACCACACCCGCCTTGGCTCAAATTCTCGATACGCTTCTATAAGAGGCGCTAAGCCAACAGGAAAAGAGAGGCTCACCGTAAAATGGGAGCCTCTCTTCTTTTCGACGGCAGCGGCAAGAAACACAAAAGCCCGCATGGAGAAGGGATTCCATGCGGGTCTTCTATGCGAAAAATCACAATCAAAACAGAGCCGGACCGTTGTCCTTTGCTCCGCGCCTGCCGTCGCGGCAGACGCTTCTAAAAACCTCCATTATGAAAAACTATCACTTTGCTTGTCTGTTGACATTACAAAGGTAAAAATCACAATAAACTGTACATTCTAATTTCAATGTCTGAACGTTTTTCTTCAACAAAAGTCATTTTAAGCCCTCGACCAGACCCGAATCGGAGAAATTGAGGACATTAAAGGGTTAAATATAAACTACTTAGACCATTGTGGGCCATTCACCGCGCAGTGTATCCTTTTAAAAAAGGTACCAGAACCTCTTTCGTTGACAAATTCCCGACGATTGTCGAATACTTTCACCCGCCCAGAACGACCTATATACATTTGCAATGTCAAAAGTAAGACAAGAGAATAGAGTGTTTTCATAATAGAGGTTCAACAATCTGAGGCGCTGCCGCGACGGTAATAACCTCAGTCCGGGCAACGGTCCGGAGACAACAGTTTGATAGTTACAGTGAAACCAAAACACCCAGTGCGTTCGAGATTTGCGCACTGGGTTTTTGATTTGCCCACATTACAATTTTTAAGTAATATTGCAAAGTGCGCTTTCTCGCCGCAGCCTCTCCCGCGGCGGCTTCCCACTCTTACAGATGGAAAAAGCCTGGAACATAAAAGAGCAACCCGACGACGGCCAAGCCCATGAGCTGGCCAGACTTGTCGGCATATCTCCCATTGTAGCCAGCCTGCTCATGCAGAGAGGCATAGACACCCCGGCCGCGGCGCAAGACTTTTTCAATCCCGACCTCCACAACCTACACGACCCATTCCTCATGCGCGACATGGACAAGGCCGTCCGTCGCATCCGCAAGGCCGTCGACGGTGGAGAGCGAATACTCGTATACGGCGACTACGATGTCGACGGCGTCACGGCCGTCGCCCTTGTCTTTCAGGCCCTTAACCGAATTGTTGAGGCAAACGGGAGGCTTGGCTTCTACGTCCCCGACCGCTTCAACGAGGGCTACGGAATCTCGCGCCAAGGCGTCGACTACGCCCACCAAAACGGCTTCACACTCGTCATAGCCCTCGACTGCGGGATTAAGGCCGTCGACCGGATGAGGGATGCCCGTAAGATGGGAATCGACTTCATAATTTGCGACCACCACGTGGCGGGCGATGAGCTGCCCGACGTCGTGGCGTGCCTCGACGCCAAAAGGCCCGATTGCCCCTACCCCGACAAAAACCTGTCGGGATGCGGTGTCGGATTCAAGCTCATGGAGGCCCTCTATACCGAGATTGGGCGCGATAAGTCGGACCTCTACGATATGCTCGACCTCCTTGTCGTGAGCATAGCCTCCGACATAGTGCCGATGGTTGGCGAGAACCGAGTCCTGGCCTATCACGGGCTTCGACACCTCAACAACCGTCCCAACATGGGGCTTAGGGCCATAATGGCAAGGGCGGGAGTCGTCCCGGGTCGAGCCTCAATATCCGACATTATCTTCAAGATAGGCCCCCGACTCAACGCCGCCGGGCGGATGAAGAGCGGCAACGACGCCGTCTTGCTTCTCCTGACCACCGACCGCGCGCAAGCCGACAAACTCAGCCGCCAAATCGACGACAGCAACGACGAGCGCAAAGACCTCGACCGCGAGATTACCCGCAAGGCCATACGCAAGCTCTCCGCCGAACCCGAACTTCTCAACGGCAACGCCATAGTGCTCTACGAACCGCAATGGAGCAAAGGCGTGATAGGCATCGTCGCTTCGCGCCTGAGCGAGAACTACCTCCGCCCCACAATCATTCTCACGCGCTCCAAAGCCGACCCCTCGCTCGCCGCGGGAAGCGCACGCTCCGTCGAGGGCTTCGACCTCTATAAGGCCATTGAATCTTGCGCCGACATTCTCGAAGACTTCGGCGGCCACACCTACGCAGCCGGCCTGACACTCAAAATAGAGAAAGTCGAAGAGTTCCGACGGCGCATTGTCCACTACGCCAACCTTCACGCCGACGACCCAAGGCTCAAGCCCCACATCGACGCCGACCTCATAGCCAACCTCTCAGACATGTCCGAAGACCTCATGCAGCAAATCGACAGGATGGAACCCTTCGGGACCTCCAACACAAGGCCTGTCTTCGTCTCGAGAGGCGTTTTCGACTACAGCACCTCAAAACCATTCGGCAACCACCGGCAGCACCTCAAGCTCGACATGATAGACCAGAGCAGCCGCAGCGTAAGGTCCGGAATAGGCTTCGGCTTGGGATCCAAATACGAGACAGTCCGCAATGGCAAGCAATTCGATATATGCTACACCCTCGAGCGCAACGACTTCCGCGGGCAGGCCGCGACAGTGCTAATGATCAAAGACATCCACTCAAGCGATAGCGAATAGACAATAACGCAATCATCATCCTACAACCTCCCAAAAATGTTCAGCACCATAACCTACGTCAGACGCCGACAAAGGCTCGCCGACCTCATGCCCGATAGCCTTCTTCTCTTCATTGGCAACGAAAACTCTCCCTTCAACTACCCTTCCAACGAATACCGCTTCAGGCAAGACAGCACATTCCTCTACCTCTTCGGCCTCGACACGCCCGGCCTTGCCGCCATAATCGACACGGCCTCAGGGCTCTCGACCCTCTTTGCCGACGACGTCACCATGGACGACATCGTCTGGACAGGCCCCATGCCCTCGGCCGACGACCGCGCCAAGCTCGCCGGAATCGACCGCGCTTTGCCCTCCAAGTCCCTCGACGACGTCGTCGCAAGGGCTTTGGCCTCAGGGCGGAAGGTTCACTTCGTGCCCCCCTATCGGGGCGAGACCATCGTCCGGCTTGCCGACCTCCTGGGCCTCAAGTCCGCCCAGGTAGTCCAAAACGCATCCGAGAGCCTCATCCGCGCCCTCGTCTCGCTCCGCATCGTAAAGGAGCAATGCGAAATCGACGAGATGGAACGCCACATGGCTTTCGGCTACAATATGCACACAGCCGCCATGCGCCTGGCCCACGAGGGCGTGTCGGAGACCGACATCATGGCGCGAGTCGACTACGAGGCCCTCCGCGGAGGGGGCGTCGTCTCGTTCCCCATCATATGCACTGTCAACGGAGAGACGCTCCACAACCACGGCTACATTCACGACCTCACCAACGGCAAACTGCTGCTCGTCGACGCCGGATGCGAAAGCCCCAACCACTACGCCACCGACCACACCCGCACAACCCCCGTCGGGGGGCGCTTCTCCAACCGACAGCGCGAAATCTACGAGATAGTCCTGGCAGCCAACGATGCCGTTGCCAAAAACGCCGCCCCGGGAGTCTTCTACCGCGATATGCACCAACTCGCCTGCCGCACCATAATCGAGGGCCTCAAAGCCGTCGGCATCATGACCGGCGACACCGACGAAGCCCTGCAGGCTGGGGCCGCCGGCCTCTTCATGCCCCACGGAATCGGACATAACCTCGGACTCGACTGCCACGACATGGAGAACTATGGCGAAAACCTCGTCGGCTACGACGAAGAGACAGGCCCACGCAGCTCGCAGCTCGGCCTTGGCTCGCTCCGCATGGCCAAGAGGCTCGTGGCCGGCAACGTCGTGACCGACGAGCCCGGCATATACTTCATACCCGAACTCATCGACCGCTGGAAGGCTGCCGGCCATTGCGCCGATTTCATCAACTTCCGGAGGCTCGAGTCGTATAAGGACTTCGGCGGCATCCGCATCGAGGACGACCTGCTCATCACGCCTGACGGCTGTCGCATAATGGGCGAGAAGCGAATCCCCGCGACGCCCGCCGAGGTCGAGGCCGAAGCCCTCAAAGGCCGTACCGAAGACCGCGACATCCTCACGCAATAAGCCCCCTAACTAAACAATTCAACATTTCTCACGATGAGAGTAGCAATTATCGACATCGGGACGAACACCGTGAACCTCCTTATTGTCGACACACGCGACGACGGATCCTACAACATAATTTGCAGCACCAAAGAGACGGCGCGCCTCGGCAAAGGGGGCATCAACGACGGCTTAATAGCCCCCGACGCCATCAAGCGCGGCCTCGACGCCATCGACAAGCACATCGCCACCATCGCCCAAGTGGGCGGAGTGGACCGCATCGTAGCCATAGGCACCTCGGCCCTGCGCTCAGCCATCAACGCCGACGAGTTCGCTGCCGCCGTCAAGCAGCGTCACGGCTTCGACATCCGGGTCATATCGGGCGTCGAGGAGGCACAAATGGTGTTCGACGGCGTCAAGCAAGTGCTGCCTCTCGGCATGAGCCGAGTGCTCATTCTCGACATTGGCGGCGGCAGTTGCGAGTTCATCATCGCCAATAAGGACGGCATCGCCTGGCGGCACAGCTACGAGGTCGGCATGAGCCGCGTCCTGGACAAGTTCAAACCCTCAAACCCCATCACGGCCAAGCAGATACGCGACATCGAGGCCTATTTCCGTGGCGGCACCCAAGGCCTCTACGACGCCCTACGCGAGTTCCCTACATCCACGCTCATCGGCACCTCGGGCTCTTTCGACACCATGGCGGCCCTCGTGGCGGCGCGTAACCATCCGCTCCTAAACGTCAAGCTCTCAACGAGCTACGAAATCCCGCTCCCCTGCTTTGAGGAGACGTATCGGAAGATTATCACCTCCACGACCGAGCAGCGCGCCGCAATGAAACACATGGACCCCGCCAGAGTCGAACTCATCGTGCCAGGAGCAATATTCATCAATTTCGTAATCGCTGAGGCCCGAATCGAGCAGCTCTACCAATGCAGCTTCGCCCTAAAGCAAGGGGCCGTATGCCAAATCATTAACGGAAATCTCTAAATCCTAAGAATATTACTCCCGCGCCATGGCCAAAATCTTAGTTATCGACGACCAGCGACCCATACGCTCCACGCTCAAAGACATTCTCGAAATGGAAGGCCACGCGGTCTCGCTCGCTGAGGACGGGGCCAAAGGCGTAGAGGCCTTCGCGGCCGAGAAGCCCGACCTAGTGCTAACCGACATCAAGATGCCAGCCATGGACGGCATGGAGGTCCTGGCCAAAATCATGGAGACGAGGCCCGATTGCCCCGTAATCATGATTTCGGGCCATGGCGACATCGACACCGCCGTCGACAGCATAAAGCGCGGAGCCTACGACTTCATCCAGAAGCCTCTCGACCTCAACCGCCTCCTCATAACCGTCAAGAACGCCCTCGACAAAGGTGCCCTCGTCACCGAGACCAAGACCCTCAAGAAGAAAGTGGCCCACACCTACGACATGATTGGCGACTCCGAACCCATGGCGCGCGTCCGCGAGATGATTGGCAAAGTGGCGCAGACCGACGCCCGGGTCCTGATTCTCGGGGCCAACGGGACGGGCAAGGAACTCGTGGCCCGCGCACTCCATGAGGGGAGCCGCCGCGCCGCCGCCCCATTCGTCGAGGTAAACTGCGCCGCCATCCCCTCCGAACTTATCGAGAGCGAGCTCTTTGGCCACGAGAAAGGCTCATTCACTTCGGCCGTCAAGCAGCGCATTGGCCGTTTCGAGCAGGCCGACGGCGGCACCCTCTTCCTCGACGAGATTGGCGACATGAGCCTCCCCGCCCAGGCTAAGGTCCTGCGCGCCCTCCAGGAGAGCACCATAACGAGGGTCGGAGGCGAGAAAGAGATTAAAGTCGACGTCAGGGTTTTGGCGGCGACAAACAAAAACTTGGCCGAGGAAATCAAGGCGGGGCGTTTTCGCGAGGACCTCTACCACCGACTATCAGTCATAATAATCAACGTCCCCTCGCTAAACGAGCGGGCCGACGACATCCCGGCACTTGCCGACTACTTCCTAAAAACCGTGGCGCAAGAGCTCAACGCCCCGACCAAAGGCATAACGCCCGACGCCATTGAGGCACTTAAAAAAATCAACTGGACGGGCAACATCCGAGAGTTCCGTAACGTCATGGAGAGGCTCACAATCCTCGCCCCGGCGGCCGACATTACCGCAAATGACGTCAGCGACTACGCCAGGCCGATAGCTTAAAAACTCCAAAAGACTTGGCAATGGGCAACGCATCCGGAAGGGAGAACTCCTCCCTTGAATAGAGGTGAGCTGCTGCGAAAAACCCTTAGAGAAAGAACGCTACACGAGGTCCGGAATGCGCGACAAAAGGGCGTAAATAGAATTTTTCTCGCGCTATTCCCCCATACGTAATGACATTTTAATAATTTTAAGGCGTGAAGAAACAGGAGTTCCACTTCGCTTTGGGAGAACCCGGGACGGCCGTGGCGACCTACGTCGTCGACGGCATAGAGTCAGAATTCGAGCTGACCAACGTCTGCAACCCCCTCGGCGATATGCTTTGCGCCATCGCTCAGCTGCTAACCAACCCGTCGCAAATATGGGAGGGAAGCAACACTGCGGCCTTCACGTGGTACTCCGAAGACGACAGCTACGAGTGGACAATCAACGTCCAAAGCGACGAGGAGATGACCGTCCGCGCCACCCAAACCAACGACTTTTTCGGCGACGAGGGAGTCGAGATAATCAACACCAAGTGCAAAATCGACGACTTCGTCGGGTGCATCGTAGCAGAGCTCGACAAGTTCATCAAGAGCATAGGGCTGCTCAACTATCAGCAGCAGTGGCAGACGGCCGAATTCCCACTAACCTACTTCCTCATCCTCAAACGTCGCCTTATCGAGAAAGGGCGCTGGACCCCCGACGTCATGGGCGACTCGCTAAACATATCGGCCGAGACGCAAATCCTCATGGCGTAAGCAGACAGAATAGCTTTTAAAAGACATTCAAAAGCCCTTCAAAAGAGGGCTTTTCGCTTATCATGAGATGTGGCCCATCCCCGCATGGCCGCCACTTTCGGCACAAAACCGATTGACGAGTTCTTTGCCCTCGCGGCGCACATCATTTTCTCGTCAAAACTCATTAATTTTGAGTAAGTAAGAACAAAAGAAAATGGTCAAGCGATACGACTTCCTTGTCATCGGCTCCGGCGCCGCCGGACTGACTTACGCCCTCAAAGTGGCCCCTTATGGAAAAGTTGCACTAATATCCAAAACTACACTCGACGTCACCAACACAAGCAAGGCGCAAGGCGGCATAGCCGCTGTCACCAGCACAGTCGACGACTTCGAGAAGCACATCCGCGACACCCACATTGCCGGAGCCGGAATATGCGACCCCGACGTCGTCCGAATGGTCGTGACCCACGCGCCAGCCCAGATTGAGCAACTCCTGAAGTGGGGTACCGACTTCGACAAGAAATCCGATGGCCAATTCGACCTCCACCGCGAGGGCGGACACTCGGAGTTCCGTATACTCCACCACGAGGACAGCACCGGAGCCGAAATCCAAAGGGCACTCATCTCCCAAATAAAGAGCCACCCCAACATCGACGTCTACGAGAACCACTTCGCTGTCAACATCCTGACTCAGCATCACTTGGGGAGAAACAACGAGCCCTGGATGACCGACATCGACTGCTACGGCGCCTACGTCCTTAGCGAAGCGACGGGAGAAGTCATGACCTTCCTCGCCAAGGTGACCATGATGGCGACGGGCGGAATAGGCAACGTCTATCAGGTCACGACAAACCCGACAATCTCAACAGGCGACGGCATCGCTATGGTTTTCCGCGCCAAGGGCGTAATCAAGAACATGGAGTTCGTCCAGTTCCACCCCACGAGCCTCTACAACCCCGGCGAGCGACCCAGCTTCCTGATTACCGAGGCCATGCGCGGCTACGGCGGGCAGCTCCGCCGACGCGACGGCTCCACATTCATGGAGAAGTACGACAGCCGAGGCAGCCTCGCCCCGCGCGACATAGTGGCCCGCGCCATCGACAACGAGATGAAAATCTCCGGCGACGACTACGTCTATCTCGACGTGACGCATAAAGACGCCGAGCAGACGCGCCACCACTTCCCCATGATTTACGAAAAGTGCCTGTCGATAGGCATCGACATCACCAAAGAATACATCCCCGTGACGCCCGCCGCGCACTACCTCTGCGGAGGCATAAAAGTCGACCTCAAAGGCCGCACATCCATCAACCACCTCTGGGCGGCCGGCGAGTGCAGCTGCACCGGCCTCCATGGTGCCAACAGGCTGGCCTCCAACTCGTTGCTCGAGGCGCTCGTCTACGCCGACGTCGCCGCGACCGACTCAATAGAGGTCATGAGGCGCACCGATTGGCGCGACGACATACCCGAGTGGAATAACGACGGCATGGTCCACAATGAGGAGATGGTCCTCATCACGCAAGCCAACCAGGAGGTCGAGACCATAATGCGAAACTACGTGGGCATCGTCCGCAGCAACACCCGCCTCAAGAGGGCCCTCGACCGCCTCGAAATCATATACCGCGAGACTGAGGAACTCTACCAGAGCAGCCACATCTCGCGCAACTTGTGCGAGCTTCGCAACAAGATTAACATCGGCTACCTCATCATCAAGATGGCGCAGAAACGCCACGAGAGCCGCGGCCTCCACTATACGCTCGACTATCCCGACCGCAACAAGAATCTCGACACCTACCCTATCGATTAGCCCGCAGACCAATGCTCGTCCAGACCTACGGAGCCGCCGTAAGCGGCATCGACGCCATCGTAGTGACGATGGAGGTCAACATCACCCCGGGAGTGAAATTCTACATTGTCGGCCTGCCCGACAGCGCCGTAAAGGAGAGCGAGCAAAGAGTGGAGAGCGCCATTCATGAGAACGGATGGCGCTACCCGATGCAGAAAATCGTCATCAACATGGCGCCGGCCGACATCCGCAAGGAGGGCTCGGCCTACGACTTGCCGTTGGCCGTCGGCATCCTGGCCGGCTCCGGACAATGCCCGGCCGACAGGCTTGGCAACTTCATGATGATGGGCGAGCTTCAGCTCGACGGCACGTTGCGCCCCATAAAGGGCGTCCTGCCGATGGCTCTAAAAGCCAAAGAGGACGGATTCGAAGGCTTCATTGTGCCAGTCGACAACGCCAAGGAGGCGGCCGTCGTCAACGGACTTAAAGTCTACGGAGTCAAGACATTGCGCGAGGTAGTGGAATTCCTCTCGGGCAACGCAGCTTTGCAGCCCACCGTCGTCGACGTGGCGGCCGAGTTCGACCGTTCGGAGCGGAACCAGACCCTCGACTTCGCCGACGTCAAGGGGCAGGAGAACGTCAAGAGGGCTCTCGAGATTGCCGCGGCGGGCGGCCACAACATTCTGCTCATCGGCTCGCCCGGCTCGGGCAAGAGCATGATGGCCAAGCGCCTGCCAAGCATCCTGCCCTCGCTGACAATGGAGGAGGCCCTCGAATCCACAAAGATTCACTCCGTCGCGGGAAACATAGGGCGCGATATAGGTCTGATGACGACCCGCCCGTTCCGCAGCCCGCATCACACCATTTCGGACGTCGCCCTCGTTGGCGGAGGCTCCTATCCGCAGCCGGGCGAGATAAGCCTCGCCCACAATGGAGTCCTTTTCCTCGACGAGCTGCCCGAATTCAAGCGCACGGTGCTCGAGGTGATGCGCCAGCCACTCGAGGACCGCAAGATTGTCATTTCGCGCTCCAAATTCAGCGTCGAATACCCCGCCTCGTTCATGCTCGTGGCGTCGATGAACCCTTGCCCCTGCGGCTACTACACACATCCCGAGCGACGTTGCACGTGTGGCGAGGGGCAGGTGAGGAAATACCTGGGCAGGATTTCGGGGCCGCTGCTCGACCGCATCGACTTGCACATCGAGGTCGTCCCCGTGCCCATTGGCAAGCTCAACGACGCTCCTACGGGCGAATCGAGCGTCGAAATACGCAAAAGGGTGATGGCAGCCCGCTGCGTCCAAAGTAAGCGGTTTGAGGGCTTCTCAAGCATCCATTGCAACGCCCAGATGTCGCCAAAGATGCTCGAGAAATTCGCGCGCCCCGACGCCCAGGGGCAGCTAATCCTGAAGATGGCCATGGACAAACTCGGTCTTTCGGCCCGCGCCTATGACAGGATTCTAAAAGTGGCGCGCACCATTGCCGACCTCGACCGGAGCGAGAACGTCTTGGCAAAGCATATCTCCGAAGCCATCCAATACCGCTCCCTCGACCGGGACACGTGGGGCAACTGAAGCCCCACGTGTGGCGAAACGACAAGGCCCATAGCTTGCGATTTTGCGTGCTGTGGGCTTTTTTTTGAGGGCTTCGTGTCTTCCTATGGCGGCTGAAGCAGATGAAGCTACTAACGATGACGACTTATGGATACAAAAAAGGCCGCGACGCAACCGCCGCGGCCTTGAAAAGGTATTTGAGTCTTTCTACTCTACAATGCTGTTTCTCATGCTCTTAATCTGAGCGATGATTTGAGCGACTTGCTCCTCTGTAATCTCGACGGTGGTGATTTCGTTTTGTTCGATGACGAGCATTCCGTCGACCTCTTTTGTGACAGGCTGTCCCATTTCGGTCGTAATCCTGACGTTGTCGTAGATGGCTTTGAGCTTGTCAATCTCGGTGGCCAGGGCCTTGAAGTCGTTATCGGAGCGGGCGTAGGTGTGGATTACGATTTGAAGGATTTCGACGATGTTCTTTTGCTCGCCAAGGCGGTCGATAAGGCCTTTATCCTTCGTCTGCTCGATGACTGAGCCCGTGATGTGGATACCCTCGAGCCATGTGCCGACGACGATGGCGGTGGAGACGTTCGAGCGCTTCTGCTCGCGGAGGTACTTGTCGATCTCGTTGAAGCTCGATACGGAGAGCTGCTTGAGGGAGTCGAGGTTGGTGTTGTCCTTGGCCATGCGGCTCAGGAGGGTGAAGTTTAGGAACTGGCCAACTCCAATGCCGTCGGCGAGACGTTTGATGGAGGAGAGGTAGTCGACGACGACGAGGTTCTTGCCGAAGGTGTTGATGTAGCCTAGGTCGGCTGCGTAGACGCCGAGGTTGACGGCCCTCTTGAAGCTGGTCTCATATTTGCCCTCTTGGCCCGCGGCGTTGAGGGTGCTTTGCGAGAATTGGACTCCGGAGCTCTTGATCTCGTTGGCCATCTCGACGGGGGAGGAGATGTTCTGTATCATGTCGCCGACGACTTCCGCGCTCACGATGAGGGTGGTGTCGTCTTGGCTTTCTTGGAAATCAGCGAGTTCGCCTTGTCCCTGTGAGCACGATGAGCATGAGTTGAGGGAGAGGACTACGGAGAGGGAGGTCATTGCGCCCAAGGCGGTGGAGAATATTTTTTTCATAGTAGAGTGTCTCTTTTCTGAATATAAGTTCGGGCTAAATGGTGCTTCTGGTTATTTGGGCATTTCTGCCTCGCTGTATTGCTTGACGAGAGAGAGGACCGCGCGTGCGCAGGCTTCGCCGCCGCCAGGGCATGAGACTTGGAGCTTGTAGGCGCCGGTCTTGCTACAGATGAATTGGAAGGCCTCGAAGGTTTTGCCGTTGGCGAAGTTTGTGCCTATGAGCTTGTCGCCGTCGAATATCTGGACCACGACTTTCTCGGCGTTTGTGGAGCCGTTGGCAATGTTGATTTGGTAGTGTGTGCGGCTGTTGAGGACTACGGAGAATTTGGTGCCCGTTGAGCTTGTGCCTGCGGCCAGCTTGATGTCGAAGTCTTTGATGTACTGGTAGTTGCCCATGGCGCCGAGGGCTTGTTTCATGAGTTCGTCGCCACATTGCGCAGCCGCGTTGTTTGAGGGGATCGTAAGGGCGGCGAGGGCCACGATTGCCAAGAGTATGTGTTTCATATTTTTAGTTTTCGTTTTGTGGTCGTAGTTTAACTGTTCTTTTTTACTCAACAATGAACTGTCGGGTTTCTTTTATTTTCTCAATTATTTGGGCTACTTGCTCGTCGGTAATCTCGACGTGGGTTATTTCGTTTTGCTCGATGATGAGCATTCCGTCAACTTCTTTCGTTTCGGGTGTTCCGAACTCGGTGGTTATCTTGACGTTGTCGTAGATGCTCTTGATTTGGTCGAGTTTGCTGACGAGTGCTTGGAAGTTGCTGTCGCCCTTGCTGTAGTTGTTGAGGATGATAAGGAGAATCGACGCTATGTCTTTTTGCTCGGCGAGGCGGTTGATGAGTTCCTTGTCGTTGGTCTGCTCGATTACGCGGCAGGTGATGTATATGCCCTCGATCCATGCTCCCGCGACGATGGCGGTCGAGACGTTGGACCTTTTCTGCTCGCGGAGGTAGCGGTCGATTTCGTTGAAGCTCGAGACGGAGAGGAGCTTTAGGGAGTCGAGGTTGGTGCTGTTTTTGGCCAGTCGGCTGAGTGTGTTGAAGTCGAGGAATTGCCCGACGTTGAGGCCGTCGGCGAGGTCTTTGACGGCCAGGAGGTAGGAGACTACTACGCTGTTTTTGTTGAATGTGTTGATGTATCCGAGGTCGGCGCTGTAGGCGCCGAGGTTGAGGGCGCGTTTGAAGCTGGTGCTGTAGTCTTTCATTTTTTCGGCGTCGTTGAGGACGCTTTGGTCGAATCCGGCGCCGCTGTTTTTGATTTGGTTGGCCATCTCGACGGGGGACGAGATGTTTTGGATCATGTCGTTGACGACGTTCTCGGATAGAGTGAGGGGGGCACTTTGGAGGCTGTCGGGGATGTCTTCAAAATTGGCAGGCTGGTTGTCGCCGTTGCCCGAGCATGATGCGAACATGATTGCGACGGCGATGGCGGCCGCGCATATCGGGTTCTTGGAGTAGTTTTTCTTGTCCATGTATGTGTAGTGCGTTTAGGTTCGGGAAGCCGGGGGGGGGCGCTGTGGCTACTTTTTCCGTGGTTTGGTTTTAGCGAGGATGGCGTTGAGGGGTTCGAGCCGTTTCTTGAAGTCGATGTCGGCGAGTTTCTCGAATCCTTTGCGCGCGAGGTCGTAGTAGAGGATGGCGTAGAGGATTGCCGTGATTAGCCAGACGGCCAGGATGTTGAACCAGAGGGTTTCAATATACGTGCCAAAGAAGTATTTCTTCGGGGAGAAGAAGTGGCTTCGGAAGCGCAGGATTCCTTCGGGCTCGGGCATTTGGTAGATTGGGTCCTTGATTTGGATGAGCCTGTCGCCGTCGCGGAGGATTTTGTTCTTGTCGAAGGTCTTGGTGACGACGTCGCTCACGGCTTCGTTGTAGAACTGGTTTTTGAGGGCGTTGTATGTGTCGCGCTGGTTCTCGAGGTAGAAGCTGATTTTGCGCTCGCGGGAGCTGTTGGCCTTCATGAACTGTGTCTGGTAGTGGCTGTTGAGGGCGTCGATGTATTCGCCTGTCTGGATGTAGACTTCGTCGTTGAAGTCTTCGCTGTTGAGTTTGTCGAGGCAGGGGAATTGGATGTCTGGTTGGCGTCGGGTCTCTTTGCCGAGTTCGTTTTGGAGCAGGGCCAGGTCGACGAGGTATTGTTGGTTTTCGGTCTTGTTGGTCTTGCGGGCGGTCTGTACGTCTTCGAGTACGTCTTTGATTTTTGGGAGGTAGTAGACGGTCTTGAAGTCGGCTTGCCTTTCGGCGAACTCGTCGTCGAAGAATGCGCTTTCGAACTTGTTGTTTTTGTATTGGTAGACGATCAGGCCTTCGTATGCGTAGCGGGCGGGGATTATTTCGGCCACGAGGGGTACCTTGTCGACGGATGAGATGTCTTTGTTGAGTTTGTCGAACGTGAACATTGCTCCGCCGAGGACCATTTGCGGGATCATGATGAGCGGGATCATGATGTAGATGGTCACGATGGAGTTGAATGTGGAGGAGATTATGAGTCCCAGGACGTTGCTCGAGACGGAGACGGAGAATAGCATGAGCCAGAATTCGGGGTTCATGCCTTTGAAGGCGATTTCCCAGTTGCCGACGAGTACGAAGAGGAGCATCTGGATGGCCGACAGGCCCATGAGGATGCATATTTTCGACATGAGGTATGCCGAGCGGCTGAGGTTGAGGAATTTCTCTCGTTTGAGGATTTTGGCGTCCTTGAAAATCTCCTCAGCGCTGACAATGAGTCCGAAGAAGATTGCCACGACGGTGCCCATGAAGATGTAGATGGGGATGTTGGCGTTTTCGCGGAAGATGTAAACATCCGAGTCGGGGTCCACGATGTAGCGTATGAGGTATGCGAGGACGAAGCCGAGTACCGGTGCCTCAATGATGTTGAGGGCGATGTATTGCGTGTTGCTGATTTTGGCCCAGAAGTCGCGTTGGGTGTAGATCCAGAATTGTTTGAGCCAGCCGGGGATGTCGAGGCTTTTGGGCGGTTTCTCGGTCGCGGTCTTGACTCTGGGGACTTTGGGCAGGACTTTCTCTTGGTAGATTTTGTTCCAGTCTTCGGCGCTTTTCTTGCGGCGGTTGGTTGTGTTGCCGTACTCGTCTTTCTCGCTCGCGTCGAGGATGTTGAAGACGAGTTCGGGGTTGACGTTGCCGCAGGTTGGGCATTGGCCGACGTCGGCGTTTGTCTGGTTGTCTTCGGTCTTGAAGTGGATGATGCTCTCGGTCGGGTTGCCGTAGTAGACGGGGTAGCCTCCGGTGTCGAGTATGAACATTTTGTCGAACATCTTGTAGATGTCCGATGATGGTTGGTGGATGACGACGAAGACGAGCTTGCCCTTGAGCGCGAGTTCGCGCAGGAGGTTCATGACGTTCTCGGAGTCGCGGCTGGAGAGTCCGGATGTGGGTTCGTCGACGAAGAGGATTCCGGGTTCGCGGATGAGCTCAAGGGCGATGTTGAGCCTCTTGCGCTGTCCGCCGCTGATCATTTTGTTGAGCGGGGAGCCGACCTGGAGGTCTTTGCGTTCGTAGAGGCCGAGGTCTTTGAGCGTCTTCTCGACTTTGGAGTCGATTTCTTGTTCGCTGAGTCCTTTGAAGCAGAGTTTGGCGCTGTAGTAGAGGTTTTGGTAGACGGTGAGTTCCTCGATGAGGAGGTCGTCTTGGGGGATGAGTCCGATGACGCCTTCGAGTTGCTCCTTTTGGGTGTGGAGGTTGAGTCCGTTGATGAGGACTTCGCCTTCCGAGGGTGCTTCGTTTCCGCAGAGGACGTTGAGGAGTGTCGTTTTGCCGGCGCCCGAGGCTCCCATTATGCCGACGAGTTTGCCTTGCTCCTCGAACAAGTTGACGTCTCTCAGTCCGATGCCTCCTGTCTTGAATCGGAACCAGACGTGGTTGACCTCGAAGGAGATTTTCTGTACGTTGGTCTCTTTGGAGAGGCGGGCGGCGATGTCGGTGTAGTAGAGGAGGCCTTTAGGGGTCTTGACGAAGCTGCCGCTCGGGAGTGGGTAGATTGTTTCGGGGTTGACGGTCAGGCCGTTGATTGAGACGTCTTTAGGGCCGTCGTATTTGAGGAAGAAGAGGTTGGCGCTGCCGATACGGAGTATGGCGAGGCATCCGTCGAGTGTGTTGTCGACGATGTGGCAGGCGTTGGCGTAGGTGTCTTCGGGTTGTGAGTCGGCGATGAGGAAGTCGGGTCTGTCGATGCTGGTTTGTGGCCCTTCGGCGGATTTGGTGTTGCAGAAGAGCTTTATGCTGTCGATTTCGTCTTTGGCGAGGGTGAAGGTCTCGCCGGCTGTCTTGACGACCTCTTCGCGCAGCTTGATGATGGTCTCGGAGTTCTCCTCGACGTCGAGTTCCTCGGCTTCCTTACGGCTCTTTCCTTTCCAGGCTTTGACGCTTACCTTGTGTCCGGCGTAGGCTGTGTCGTAGACCTTCTCCATCTCGAAGAGGCGGACGAGGACGACGACTTTCTGTTCTTTGGTGAGGGCTTTGTTGGCGGCGCGGCATATTTTGAGCGTCTTCATGGAGTCTTTCATGTCGACGACGATTCGGCCGGCAGTCTCGTCAAATTGGGCTCTCTCGCTGGCTTTCTCTTTGAATTTCTCGAGATACTCCTCCACCTTGGCGGAAGCTATTTGTTCGCTAAGGAACTTGCGGAGGAAGCTAACCTCCACGTCGCTGGCTCCGCCTCCCTGTTTGGCGAGAATGCCGAACAGGTTCATAAGGTGCTCAAGAATCTCCTCACTCATGTCTGGGGTGGTCTAAAAATATGTAGGGGGGTGGGTTCGTAGGTGTGTGTCGCCTGTGGTGTTCTTGTGGGCTTAGTACTTGATGAATTCGAATGGCACCTGTACGATGTCCTCGTATTCTTTGCCGGCGTCTTCGATGTCTTCCTCGTCTTCGTGTGAGAACCATTTGATGGTGACGTTGTCGGGTATGGCCTCGAATTTGAGGAGGATGTCGAGGAGCATTTTTGAGGATGCGGTGTTGAAGTATTCGAGTTTGAAGCAGACGTCGATGTGGTCGTTAGGGTCGGTGACGTATTCGTCGATCCAGTCCATGACGGGTTTGTAGAACTCGGCTACGTTTTCGGGGAGGGAGCGTCCGGAGAACTCGATGACGTTGGCTGCCTTGTCCATTTTGACGGTTGGGGTGTCGTCAGTTCCTTTGATGTTGAGTTCGGCCATTGTGTTGTGTGTTGGTCTTAAACGTTATGTGTGAGTCTTGTTGTTCTGGGGGGTTAGTTGCGGGAGATGGTGGTGATGATGATGAAGAAGCAGAAGTCGTCGTTGAGCTCCTTGAACTGGTAGTCGATTTTGTTCCCGCTTTTCTTGGCGATGTCGATGAATCCGAGTCCGGCCCCGCCTTTTTCGGAGATTTTGCCTCCGAGGATTTGTTGCTTGTAGAGGGCTGAGAGGCCTTCTTTGTCGAGGCTGTTTATTTTGTTGAGGGAGGCCTCGAGGCCGGGTCGCCTTTCTGCTTTGATGACGTTGCCTGTGATGACGTTGTAGCATTGCTCGCCATGGCTGACAAGGACGATGCCCCGTCTTTCCTCCTCCTCCTCGTCGCCCATTGTGTCGGCGTGCTTGCTGATGTTTTGGAGGCATTCTACCATGACGTTGAACACTTTTCGTTGGACTTGGCTGGTTTCTTCGTTCTTGGCCATGTTCTTCTCCGTCAATGCGGTGAAGGTTTTGGTAATCTCTTGCGTCACTACACCTTCGTAGACCAGGTTTATTTCGTTGGCCTGCATGGTGTGGTATAGCTGGTACGCGAACTCCAGGAAGTCTTGATTTGCTCCGATTTTGGTCATAGGTATACCTTCTTAAATAGCTGTAAAGATACGATATAAATTTTATTTTGGGGTTTTAACCTTATTCACTTCTACGTAAAAGGTGCGCAGTTGTTCTATCGTTCTGTTCTTTTCTTCTGTTGCGAGCGCAAACACGGCGTTCGCCGACCCCTGTTTTGGGCAGGAGTCGGCTGACTGTGTTCAAGTTTTGCTAATGGATTCTGGTGGTTAAGCTGAGGTGTGGCGCCTGTTGGGGGAGACTTTTCATAGGTGGGGCGCCGGACTGTGTGTGGTCCTCTATCAAGGGTGAGGGGCGGCACGATTCTGTGCGATGGTGAAGCGGCTGGGGGGCGTCCTGAGGGTTCGGGGCGCCCCTCGCCATGCTTCTGTATCGTGATTAATTAGCTGACCTATTTTCCTCGTTTGCAATGGTAAAGGTAGCGGATGCCGCGGTATGGCAAGCGGCTTTGCTGTTGTTTTTGACGAGATGACGCGTTTTTTTGACGAAGTGCGATTTTTGCTGTTGATGATTTGACCAACTGGTTTCGTTTAGTGTCCTTTTTCTCCACATCTAAAGCGGCGTGCCGCCAAGGGGTTGGTGGTATCCTTGGCGGCACGGTAGGGGTTGCGTTTTTTTGAGTGTCCTATTCTTCCAGTCTGAAGGTGCCGATGGCGTTGTTGAGGTTGCGCGCCATGTCTTGTATTTGAGCAGTGCTGGCGGCGATTTCTTCGGCTCCGGCGGCGTTTTGCTGTGTCATCCTGTTGAGGTCCATGATTGCGGTGTTGACTTGCTGGACGCCAGTGTTCTGCTCGATGCTCGCGGTCGTGATTTCTTTGACGAGGCTGTTGATTCTCTCGATGCGGGGCATCAGGTCGCTCACTTGCGCGAAGGCCTCTTCGGCTCCCGAGATGCTCGACGTGGCTGTGTTGTTGATGTTGTCGGCTGTGTCGTGGGTCTGCTCGGCGAGTCGTCCTACCTCTTTGGCCACGACTCCGAATCCCTGGCCATGTTCGCCCGCCCTGGCTGCCTCGACGGAGGCGTTGAGGGCGAGGATGTTGGTCTGCGAGACGAGGTCGTTTATGTCGTTTATGCTGTCGGCAATGGTCCGGATTGCTTCGACTGAGGCGGATCCAACCTGGCCGAGGCGGACTGCCGACTTGGCGACTTCGTCGGCCAGCTTGTTGGTTTGTACGGAGTTGTCTGTGTTCTGCTGGATGTTGGCGCCCATCTCTTCCATTGAGCTCGAGATTTCTTCGAGCGATGCGGCCTGACGGTTGGCTGCGTTGGAGAGGCTGTCGGCCGCGTGTTTCATCTGGCTTGCGGCGTTGACGAGGTTGTCCGAGGCGTGCCTGATTGGCGCGATGAGGTCTCGTATCTTGTCTTCCATCTTGTGGACGCTCGACGCTATGAGCGCGACTTCGTCGCAGGATTTGCCGATTTCTATGGAGCTTGTGAGGTCGCCCTCCGCGATGTGGTCGATGCTGTCGACGAGTTTGTTGATCGGCTTGACCATCTTGTTGCGGATTCTCCTGAAGAGGGTGATGAAGACTGCGGCGAAGAGCAGGAGGAGGAGTGGCAGGCAAATGCGGAGGTTGGAGAGGATGTCGTCGGTGAGGTCGGTGTTGCCGATGAAGATGCGCACGCCGATGGTGTTGCCGTTGAAGTCGAATATTGGCACGGCGGCGGCGAATTCCTCCTTGCCGAGGATTTCGGTCTGCCCGATCCATGGTTCTTTGGCGGAGAAGCATTTCATGCCGATTTCGGGGTCGAGAGTGATTTGCCCGTAGTCGTTTGTCATGCTTGCCATGACGCAGCCGTTTTGGGAGAAGAGGAGGGTCTCCATGCCAATGACGCGTGTGGCGTTGGCTCCAAGCTCGGTGATTCCGCTCACCATTACGATGACGCCGATGGGCTCCTGGTCGTTGTTCTTGACGACTGAGGTCGTGTAGCTGATGAGTTTGGAGTTGGTGAAGGCGTTGGAGCTGAAGCCGCCTTCGGATATTGTGTGTTTGATGGCCTCGCCCAGGTCTGTCGTCGTCGCTTCGGGGAATGTGCTCTCGATGGTGTTGCCGCCCATGTCGGTGAAGATGTAACCGGCTGCGTTGGAGGCACTTTTCACCCACTCGAGTTTCTCCCTGATGGCGTTTTCGTCCTCCTCGGCCACGGCCGCGTAGAAGGTGTCGAAGTTTTGGCTCAGGACGGCGCAAGCCTTTGCCGAGGATTCGTTATTCTTGGCCGAGAAGCCGTCGGCCGATGCCTTCAGGACCTTCATGTGCTCAATCTCGACGTTCGTGAGGTCGTGCGAAAGTAGGAGGAATGCGATGATTGCTGCTATGCTGACGATGAGAATGAAAGTCACGCATGGCGCGAGGACGAGCGCGCTGATACGGTTGTGTCTAAATCCACTCATTTTTTTCTTCGTATGGCTAAAACAATGCCTTGTGGTTCAAAGGTCGTTATTTTGGGCGAAAATTCACACCTTGTCGGGCGTTTTTTGCGCACCTTTTACGTCGTTTGGCAATGTTGTGTTGTAACGGCTTTGAGCGAACTACGCCGCTCGCTCTTCTTTTCCTATCTTTGCGGGGCAATACGACAACTTTCTGATGACGTCCACACTGAGGCCATTAGCCGCGTTAGTCCTCCTGTCCGCGCCTGTCGCGGCATACGCTCAGAGGCAGCTGACGCTCACCGTGAAGGAGCATGGCACGGGGCAACCCGTAATGGCCGCCCACGTCGTGTACTCAACTTCCCTTAATTCTTCCGGCAGCCTCGCGGCGACCGACGTCGACGGCCGCGCCACGCTCGTCGTCCCCAGTGCCGCCGATTCCGTAGCGTATGTCGTCACGTCCGTCGGATTCATTCCCGTCGAGGGGCGCGCCTCGGTCAGGAAGGGCCCTATTGCCGTCGAGATGTCGCCCGAGCAGGTGACCATTTCAGAGGTCGCGGTGACGGGCAGCAGGGTGGCGCGTCCCGTCAAGTTAAGTCCCGTCAACACGCAAGTGCTTGGCGGCAAGCAGCTTGTCGAGGCTGGCTACGCTTCGCTCCAGCAGGCCCTCCAGCAAGAGACGCCCGGCCTGAACATCCAGAAGGTGGGCTTCGGCAACGAGATTTCCATGCAAGGCCTCGACGCCCGCCACGTCCTCTTCCTCATCGACGGCGAGCGGATGGCCGGCGAGATGGCCGGAAACATCGACTACGAGCGTTTCAACATCCACGCCATAGACCGCGTCGAGGTCGTCAAGGGCGCAAGCTCGACCCTCTACGGCAGCAGGGGCTCCGCAGCAGTCGTGAACCTGATTTCCAAGAAGACCGCCAAGCCGCTCGACATTCAAGCAGGCGCGCGATGGACCGCCCCAAACGGGCGAAATTTCCCCGACGCCTCGACTGCCGATTTCAATTACATGTTCGAGCGCAACGCCGACCGCCCCAACATCCAGGCGTGGCTCTCGGCAGGCGCCAAGATTGGCGACAAGCTGACGTCGCAGACCGACGCCCTTTACAGCTCTACCGACGCGTTCTACATGTATCAGGCGGAGGGCGACAAAAAGGTCTACACAGCGGAGGCCAACCCGTGGCTCGACTCCGACGTGACGATTGTCAGCGAGGCCGACCGTCCGCCCACGGGAATTGAGGGCACGGAGCACGTCTCCGTCCAGCAGCGCCTCTATCTTGACGATGTCGGGGGCTTCGGGGCGGAACTGACGGGCGGGCTATTCTGTATGAACACCTACGACCTCATCCAAGATATGTCTTTCGGCCAGTCGCGGGTCTACACCCTCGGGGCCAAGGCCCGCTACGAGTTCCGCAACTGGTTCCGCCTCTCGGCCAGTTTACATGGCGATTTCTACGACCGCTACAAGCGTCACGAGCGCATCGATATGCGGCAGAAGGTCTACGACAGCCGCATCATCCAGCCCCGCTTCACTCTCACGTCGGACTTTTTCGAGGGGCACAGCCTCATTTTCGGGGTGGAGCACACGGCCGACGACCTCACCTCCGACCGCTTCAATGGCGACGCTTCGCACAGGATGTCCACCCGCACGCTCAGCGAGACGGAGTATTTCCTCCACGACGAGTGGGCCGTCTCCCCGCGTTGGACCTTGTCGCTCGGCGTGCGCACGAACTACAGCAAGGCTTTCGGCCTCATGGCCATGCCCAAGGTGGCCGCAAAATGGTCGCCCAGCGAGTCCCTGGCCATAAGGGCGAACTACTCTATGGGCTATCGCGCCCCCTCCATCAAGGAGCTCTTCTTCAATTGGGACCATATGGGGATGTTCGTCATCAAGGGCAACGAGTATATGCAGCCCGAGAAGAACAACTATTTCAGCATAGGCGCCGAGTTCTCAAACGACGCGCTCTTCCTTTCCGCCAACGCCTACGCCAATCTCTTCAGCGACAAAATTGAGGGCGTCTGGAGGGTCTACGATATGCAATACAATTTCGAGTACATGAACCTCTCGGAGCAAAAGCTCATAGGCGTCGAGGCCATCGGCAAGTGGAAGATTCTCAGCAACCTTACGCTCAACGCCACTTACTCTTTCGTCCACATATCCAAGCTCGACGGCGTCCAGGTGAGCGCCACGTCCCCCCACGCCGCCACGGCGAGCCTCGACTACCGTCTCAAAAGGAAGAGCTACGCCCTCGGCGCGACGCTTTCCGCTTCGTTCATGGGCCGCAAGCGTTTCGACATCCAGGACCGCCTCACCGTCGACGGCGTCAGCCGCGAGGCCTATTTCCGCACCGACCTGCCGGCCTACGCGCTATGCAATGTCTCTCTCAGCCAGACTTTTTTCAATCTCCTGAGGCTCTCGGTAGGCGTCGACAACGTGTTCGACTACGTGCCGGAAACGCTCGGCTCGGGAGTCACGATGTTCAACGTCCCCGCCACGCCCGGAGCCCGGGGCCATGTCCAAGTCGAGATCCTTGTCGACGAAATACTACGCGCATCCAAAAACCGCAAAAAACCATAATCGTGCCACGCCCCCTCTTCCTCCTTCCCCTCCTTCTCGCCCTCGCGGCGTGCGTCGACTACGAGGCCGACCCCTTCACGGGCCGCGCACTGCCCCGCGTGACGGGCCACACCACCGGCGTGACCAACGACTGGCTATACATAAACCTCCGGACGGGCAAGACCTACAATGCCGAAGCCCCATGCCGCGACTTCGCAGAGGGAATGCAGCGCGACAGCGCGGCCATCGCCCTCGATTGGGACATCGCCTTCTGCGGACACCAGCTTCGCACCAACAGCGGGACCAGCGGCAAAGGCCGCGGGGGTGCAGCGGATCTTGGCTACGGGGGCTACAATTCCTGGACCTCCAAAAGTCAGGTCGACAATCTCGATTTCGAACCCGATAACGATTCGACCGTAATGGTCACCGTGTCGCGCAACGACTGGACCAAATATCTGCTGGCCAACGGCTTGGATTTCGAGTCCAACCCCTGGTTCGACCCCAACGTCGGCCCGCGCGAGACGCTCTCGAGCGCCAACCCCGTCCTCTCCGAGGCCATAGCATTCGCAGCCCCTCCACCCTCCTACACGCCCTCTCTCCACACCTACTGCGTGCGAGCGGCCGACGGCAAACGCTACTTCAAGTTCCAAGTGGTCTCCTGGTACGACCCCCAAGTCGAAATAGGCGGCGAAGGAGGCCGCGTCTGCTACTACGTCGACGAGCTTAATTGACCAACAACGCGGATTTTATCTAAATTTGCGATAAAGACATACCAGCGCAATGCAAACAATCAACGATATAAGCCGTTACCCTGGACTGCCATCCGCGGTATGCGTTGGCGTTTTCGACGGCGTCCACCTCGGCCACCGAAGCCTCATCTCCCGACTCGTCGCCGACGCCAAGGCCCGAGGACTGGCCTCTGTCGTCGTCACATTCGACCCACACCCGCGCATCGTCCTCTCCAAAGGCAACGACAGGGTGGGCATTCTGACAACCCCCAGCGAGCGCGAGCAGGAGCTCGCCCAAACGGGCGTCGACTTCCTCGTCGTCATACCCTTCACCAGGGAATTCTCCGACCTCACGGCCCGGCAATTCCTAGCCGAAGTCCTTGTAGCCAAACTCAACGCCCGCTACATGCTCCTGGGCTACAACCACCACTTCGGCTCCGACGACGTCCCCCCCTCCGACTACCCAGCCCTCGCCAAGTCGCTCGGCATCGAGGCCGCCAAGGCCGAGGCCTTCCTCTTGCCCAACAACGTGAAGGTAAGCTCGACGGAAATTCGCAACGCCCTCGCAGCGGGCGACGTCGCCGCCGCTGCCGACCTGCTCGGCCGCAACTACTCCCTCGAGGGCGAAGTTGTCCACGGCGACGCCGTCGGACGCAAACTCGGATTCCGGACCGCCAACATCGTCCCTGCCAACCAAAACAAACTTATTCCCGCCGATGGCGTATACGCCTGCAGGGTGAGTTTCCAAGGATCCGAACCCCACGTCGCCGTGGTCAACGTCGGGACGAGACCAACACTCGGAGGCGACGACCGGAGAATCGAAGCCCATGTGCTCGACTTCGACGGCGACCTCTACGGAGGCCGCGCCACCCTCCTCTTCGTCGCCCGCATCAGGGAAGAGAGAAAGTTCGCGAACCTCGACGAGCTATCCCGCCAAATAGCCTCCGACATCGAGACCGCGAAAGCCGACCTCAAACCCCCTCGATAAACTCTCTCGTTTTGTGTTAAAACCACGTTTGAAATTCGTTGACAATTCTTTATCTTTGTTGTGCTGATTTTGCTTAAGCTCAGGAATGGAGAGCCTTCCTCGTGCTCCCCATCGCCTATTTGTAAGCTCACTCCAAAACAAGACATAAAAGCAAAGACAGGCACGACGACGGATGTAAGAACACAAAAACACTAATGAACGAGTTATGATTAGGAGAATACTAACAGTTCTAGCTCTCGCCCTGACTCTCACTGCGCCCTCCCTAAACGCGTCGGCGCAAGACCAGCTGGCCAAGCCTAAAGCCCTGCTTACGCTCAGCTTCATCCGCTACCTCGGATGGGACGACGCCGCAAGGCAAGGCGACTTCGTCATTGGCGTAGTCCGCGACCGTGAACTCTCACAATGGCTCACCAACCAGTCCCAAGGCAAAAAATTCGGCTTCCAAGACGTCGTAGTAAAACAATTCAAGTCCGTCGACGAAGTCACCGACTGCCAAGTCATCTACGTATCAAAAAACATCAGCTTCGCTCGCAATGCGGCCAAAATCCTCGACAAGGTCGGAAAGAACACCCTCGTCATGACCGAAGAGGAAGGCGCGACAAACAACGGGTCGATGATCAACTTCGTCGTCCGTGATGGCCGACTCCGTTTCGAACTCAGCAAGTCCAACGCCCAGATGGGGAACATTCAGTTCGGACAAAAACTAACCGACATGACCGCCGCAATCAACCTTTAACTTCAAACCCTCTTCCATGAAGAAGTTCAACCTCAGGGAATACGTCTCCCGGCTCAACATCGCCCGAAAGCTCATTGGCGGCTTCGGCATCATCGGCGCCTTCATAATCATCAATGCCATTCTCACAGCTGCAATACACTTCTACAGCCGCAGCCTGCAAGAACTCGAGGCTGAAGAATATCAGCCAGTAGAGAATAACGTCATCCAGATGATGATGACCATCGGCGAAAGCCGAAGGCTCGCCGTCAATTGGGTATTCGTCGACCACCAGCCCAACACACCAGACAAAGTCAAACTCGCCAACATAGTCAACACCGAATTCGACGAAATCCTCGACCAAGTCAAAGGAAAAACAGCCAACTGGGAGCAAGAGTTCACCGACACGCTCGCCATCGTCGAAGAAAAAGCCCACGCGTTCTTCGACCTCGAGCGAACCGTCATGACAAACCTCTCCACCTTCGACTCCTACGACGACCCAATCCTCCTCATGGAGAGCGAAATGCTCGTCCAGAGCGACGGCGACATCGAGATCGCGGAGAAAGAACTTCAAGCCTACCTCGCCTCACTCGAAAAAATCTGCGACGGAAAGTGCCAAGACATCAAAAACAGCATCGACCGCTCCTCAATCCTGCAACTCGTCTTCGTCGCCCTAATGAGCCTCCTCGTACTCGGATCCGCGCTACTCGTCGGACGACTCCTCTACGTCAGCATCATCACACCCCTCAAAAACGGCGTCGCCTTCGCAGAGGCCATAGGCAACGGCGACCTCACCGCGACAGTCAACGTGACGCAAAACGACGAAATCGGACAGCTCGCCAGAGCCCTCCAAAACATGGCCGACAACCTCAAGAAAACCGTCGTCACCATCGAACGGAACGCCAACGAACTCGTCTCCTCCGGCAAAACCCTCAACGAATCCTCACAAAAACTATCCAAAGGAGCCTCCGAACAAGCCGCCTCGGCCGAAGAAGTATCCACAGCCATCGAGCAGATGGTCGCCAACATCGACCAAAACACCGAAAACGCCGTAGCCACCGAAAAACTGACCGCCTCCACCGTCGAGAACGTCAACCTCTCAAGCCAATACTCCGGAGAGGCAGCCGAAGCCATGAAAACCATCGCCGAGAAGATCACCATAATCTCCGACATCGCCTTCCAAACCAACATACTCGCCCTCAACGCCGCCGTCGAGGCAGTACGAGCCGGAGAGCAAGGCCGAGGCTTCTCCGTCGTCGCGGCAGAGGTCCGAAAACTCGCCGAGCGAAGCAAACAAGCAGCCAACGAGATCGTCTCACTAGTCGGCAAAGGCCTCAAAGTCACACAAATGGCCGGAGAGAAAGCCAAAGCACTCGTCCCCGACATCGAAAAGACAACCGTCCTCATCAAAGAAATATCCGCCGCCAGCATCGAGCAAAAAACAGGAGCCGAGCAAATCAACATGGCGATGCAAAACCTCAACGTCATCACACAAGAAAACGCCTCAAGCTCCGACGAACTCACCAACAGCTCCGTCCTGCTGAGCTCCCTCGCAGCAAGCCTCAAAGAAGCAGTCGGCAAATTCAAGCTCGACGAGAACTCCGCAATGGCCGCCGAGGACATTTCCGAACTCGAGCGGATGAAAGCCGCCGCCTACGACACCAAGCAGGAAAAAAACCAGACCCCAAGACCCGAATACAGGAGAACCGAAGATAATGCACCAACAGGCCACAAACCAGGCGTCAAAATCGACCTCGGCTCCAAAGAATTCGACCTCGACAACTACGAGAAATTCTAACCCCAGCGACACATGAGCAGCGTATACACTCTCGACGTGACCAACGAGGGCGGCAAAAAGCAGCTAAAGTTCGGAGGCGACCTCGTCATCAACCACATCGACAAGATGGCCGCACAAACCAAAGAAACCCTCGACACCCCAAGCGACACACTCGTCATTGTCGACAACCCCTCCAACATCGACATGACCTTCATACAGCTCCTCATAGCAATACGCAAGCAAACAACACAAGCCGGAAAAGCCTTCGAACTCAAGACCACCATCAAAGACGACCTCAAAGAGCTTCTCCAAAAGTCAGGCCTCGACAAAGAACTCGGCATCTGACCACCATTTTTCTTAACACTCAGCAAACAACATAAACTCAGCATACAGCAATATGGCAAAGACAGTTCTTATAGTGGACGACTCTGAAAGCATCCGCGAGGTTGTCAACTTCACCCTTACCAACGAGGGGTACGACGTCCTCGTCGGCGTCGATGGCGAGGACGCTCTCAAATACCTCGACGGCAGGACCATCGACATCGTCATCACAGACCTCCACATGCCAAACCTCGACGGACTCGGCCTCATCCGCAAAGTCCGCGAAATAGAAGCCTACAAGCATATCCCCATCCTCTTCCTCACAACCGAAAGCCAGACCGAGAAGAAGATGGAGGCCAAAGAGGCCGGCGCCACGGGATGGATCATCAAACCATTCGTACCCGCCAAGCTTCTCAGCGCAATCGCGAGAGTCCTACGCTAACAGGACCACCCGCGATTCACACAAGGCGTCACCGCCACACTTGCCAGCCTCATCAACAAGGCTGAGAACCGGCATGGTCCAACAGACCCGGCCCCTAAACCCGACATAGCCATGCTTGACAAATTTCAACTAAAGTTCGTAGAGGAAGCACAAGACAACGTAGCGGCCATAGAGGAAGCACTTTTCGAACTCGAGAAGAGCCCCGATGACAACGAAATCATCGAGAGGCTCTTCCGCTCCATGCACACCATCAAAGGCAGCGGGGCAATGTTCGGATTCAACGACCTCAGCCACTTCACCCACAACCTGGAGACCCTCTACGACCTCGTCCGTAACGGCAAACTGAGCGTCAACAAAGACATCATATCCCTCACCTTCGAGAGCCTCGACTACATCCGCCAACTTCTCGACCTCGGCGAAGGATCACTCTCCGACCCCGACGACATCAAACGCCAGCAAGACTATATCGCCAAAATCACCAAATTCTTCCCCGAAGGCCAAACCCTCACTCTCAGCAGCGCCGAAAAAGCAGCCCTCGCCGCCAAGCAAGCCGCAGGTGCCGCCCCGGAACAGCAACAAAAATCCCAGGGCCCCAAAAACTACCTCGTCACCTTCGCGCCCTTCGAGTCCCTACTCGACAACGGCACCAACCCCCTCTTCATGCTCGACGACCTCACGGCCCTCGGCCCCTACCGGACCATAGCCTTCACAGGCCAGGTGCCCACCGTCGACAAATTCGAGCCCCTAAAACTCTACACCAAATGGCAAGTCCTCCTCTCCACCGACCAAGACGTCAACGACATCAAAGACGTCTTCATCTTCGTCGAAGATGAGTGCCGAATGGACATCGCCGAACTCCCAGCCGGAGACATACTCTCCAATAACGACAAACTCGAACCCATCCTCCTGAAGGCGATCCAAAACCAGACCGAACTAAAAGCCGACGACTTCGCAGCCTTCAAAGAGCAACCCAAACCAAAAACCGAACCTCAACAACCGCAAAACACAGCCCCCGCTGCCAACAAGCAGAACGCCAAAGCCCAAGAGAGCAAAATCTCCAGCATCCGAGTCGCCTCCGACAAAATCGACGACCTCGTCAACGCCGTCAGCGAACTCGTCACCATGCAAGCACAGCTCAACCTCATGGCCGACAAGCACGACGACCCCACCCTCACGGCCATAGCAGAGCAAATGGAGAAAATCACCCGCCAGCTCCGCGACAACTCATTCTCCATCTCCCTCATCCCGCTGCAAGGAGAACTCGTACAGTTCCAAAGACTCGTCCGCGACCTCTGCATCAAGCTCGGAAAACAAATGGAATTCGTCGTCGAAGGCGGTGAAATCGAACTCGACAAAAACATCATCGACCACCTCAAAGACCCACTCCTCCACATAATCCGCAACTCCGGAGACCATGGAGTCGAGATGCCCGACGAGCGAATCAAAGCAGGCAAAAACCCCACCGGAACAATCCTCCTCAAAGCCTTCTACTCCGGATCATCAGTCGTCGTCCAAGTATCCGACGACGGCAAAGGCATGGACCCCGCCAAAATCCGCAAAAAAGCAATCGAGAAAGGACTCATCAACGAGAACGCCAAACTCTCCGACAAAGACACCCTCAACCTCATCTTCGCCAGCGGATTCTCCACCTCCGAGAAAATATCCGACGTCTCCGGCCGAGGCGTCGGCATGGACGTCGTAAAGAGCAAAATCCAAGAAATCCGAGGCGAAGTGTCAGTCGACTCCATCCTCGGACAAGGCACCACCATCACCATGGAGCTGCCCCTCACCCTCTCCATCATCGACGGCCTGCTCACGCGCATAGGCGGCGAACAATACGTCTTCCCATTCTCCAACGTCGAGAGAATCCTCCAACCCTCAGAAGTAAAATTCTCCGACAACCAGCTCGGCGACTACTTCATCTACGGCGGAGAGCAACTACCATCCATCGACCTCGACAAAATCTTCCACGACCACCCCAACGATATCAACAACTCCAAAATAATCATCGTCCAGCAAGGCGAACGCCGAGTAGGAATGATCGTCGACGCCGTCATCGGCGAGTTCCAAATCGTCGTCAAACCACTCGGACGATACCTCCGCGCAGTCGACATGATCTCCGGAGCCTCCGTCATGGGAGACGGCTCACTCTCCCTCATCATCGACCCAGGCCGACTCATCAACTACTGCAACCAGCTCAAACTCAGGAGGAAACAACAGCAATAATCGAGAAAAGACCATGGAAGAAAACAAATACGCAACCTCTTTCCTCGTCGGAGGCCAAATATTCGCCGTCGACACCGAGGCCGTGCGCCACATTCTCGAGAATATTCAGCCAACACGAGTCCCCCTCACCAAACCATTCGTCATCGGCATCATCAACAACCACGGAACGATGATACCCGTCGTCGACCTCCGAAAACTCCTCGGAAAACAACCCGACGACACCCTCCGAGAGCAGTGCATCATCATCATCGGAGTCGAAGAAAACGGAAAAGAGGAAATGGTCGGCTTCAAAGTCGACGAGATGGACGACGTCTTCCCCTACGCCCCCGAAAACTTCAAACCCGAAACCGTACTCGACCTCACACCCGAAGTCCAAAACGCCGTAGCCGGCACAATAAAAATGGCCGACAAGTTCGTCTGCCTCCTCAAATCCGCCGAACTCGCATCGGCCATGCTCTAACACCGACAACGCAAAACGACAACTGACCATGGACGAAACAATCAACTCATACCTGACGTTCACCGTCAACGGCGGTCTCTACGGACTCCACGTCACACGCGTCGTCGAAATACAAGCCTACGACACACCCGACGCCACACCCGCCGGACTACCATACATGCTCGGCCTCATCAAACACCGCGGACACGTCATACCACTCATCGACAGCGCCGCCAAATTCGGAATGGACCCCATGAAAATCGACGACCAGACCTACGTCGTCGTAATCAAAGTCGACAACAACGGAGAAACATTCAACATCGCACTCGCCGTCGACGAAGTACGCGAAGTCGTCAACATCGAAACCGACGGACGCAAACAAATCGAGACCAGCTACAAACCCGGCTACGTAGCCTTCGCCGCACCCACCGACGGAGGACTCGCCATGATACTCCAGCCCGACAAAATATTCACCGACACCGACGTCATCTCCATGGCCACCATCGCCCAGCAAGCCGGCCAAAACAAATAACCCCCCTCCCCACCACCACCCCGACACTCCCAAACCACATGAACACTGGGAACAACGACATAATCGCCAACAAGAACGACGAAACAGAGTTCGACGCCTTCCGCGCCGAACTCGGCGAAGACGATTTCCGGAAGTTCAGCTCCTACATCTACGAGCAGTTCGGCATCAAAATGCCCGACATCAAACGTGTCATGCTCCAAGGACGACTACTCAAAAGAATACGAGACCTCAAAATGTCGTCCTACACCCAATACCGGGAGTACCTCTTCAGCCCCGAAGGACAACGAAAAGAACTCTACAACTTCCTCAGCGTCGTCACAACCAACAAAACCGACTTCTTCCGCGAACCCGTACACTTCGAATTCATGACAGAAGTCGCACTCCCCGAATTCCAACAACAAGGCCGACGACACGTCGCCCTCTGGAGCTCAGCCTGCTCAAGCGGCGAAGAGCCATACACCATCGCCATGGTACTCAACGAGTACGCAAACGCACACCCAGGCCTCACCTTCGAAATCCTCGGCTCCGACATCTCACAAAACGTCCTCGAAAAAGCCGCACGAGGAGTATACCCCGAAAAGGCCGTCGCCATGATACCACTCGACCTCAAAAGGAAATACCTCCTCCGAAGCAAAAACAGGGAAAACCCCACAGTCCGAGTCGCCCCACTACTCCAAAAGAACTTTTCCCTAAAATATCTGAACCTAATGGACCGCGTTTACGATATAAAAGAAGAGTTCGACATCATCTTCTGCCGAAACGTACTCATCTACTTCGACAGGGAAACACAAGAGAAAGTCGTACAAAAACTCTGCGACCGACTCCGAACCGGGGGATACCTCTTCATCGGACACTCCGAGTCCCTCTCAAACATGGACGTCCCCCTCACAAACATAAAACCCACAATCTTCAAAAGAATCTAAAAGCCCCAGGATATGAACAACAACATCACCGACAGGCAACTCCTCAAAGAACTCTCGGCCAGACTCAAACAAAAACAAGAAACCGAGAAAAAATACGCCGACCTGCTCACCGAATACCAGGCCATGGGCAAAAGACTCAAGGACTCCGAAGCCCTCAAGAGCCACTTCATATCCAACGTCACCAACGAAATCGTCAACCCCTTCACATCCATCCTCGGACTCTCCAAAGCCATACTCTCCGTCGAAAAACAAGACTGGAAAAAAATCGTCTCGATGGTCGCCCTCATCCACAACGAGGCCTTCAATCTCGACTTCCAGCTCAAAAACATATTCACCGCCGCCAAAATCGAAGCCGGCGAAATACTCCCCAACGTCCAGAAAGTCCACATCCGACAACTCATCCAGGGAGTAATAGACTCCTTCTCCATCGTCACACGGAAGATGGACATCGACATCCAGTTCGACTACCAAATACAACTCGGCTTCGGCGACAAAGACTACTACTTCAACACCGACGCCGAAAAACTCAAACAAATAATCTCCAACATCCTCAACAACGCCGTCAAATACAGCTACAAAGACAGCAAAATAATCGTCAAATGCTGGATGGACGACGACCTCCTCTTCGTCTCCGTACAAGACTTCGGCACCGGCATATCCGACAAAAACCAAAGCGTCATCTTCGAACGATTCAAACGACTCGACACCGGAATCAACTCCATCAACCAAGGACACGGACTCGGACTCTCCATCGCCAAAGCGCTCCTCGACGTCCTCGAAGGAGACATCGACATCAAGAGCACTAAAGGCGAAGGCTCAACATTCACAATCTCTATACCAAGACTCAAAGTCGTCAACACCGACCCATTCGGAGGCGACGACGGCATGTTCTTCGACAACGCCGCCACCGACGACGACGTCGACCTCTTCTAAAAACCACCGATGGAGTATTCCCAGCACTTCCTATACCCCTCATCCTTCTTCGCAAGCCGAGAACCCTACGTCGTCAAGACAGTCCTCGGCTCGTGCGTAGCCGTATGCCTGTGGGACAAGAAGCTTCACTTCGGCGGCATCAACCACTACATGCTCCCAACCTGGATGGGCACCGACCTCGCATCCCCAAAATATGGCAACATCGCCATCGAAAAACTCATCGAAAAAATGAAATTCATGGGCAGCCGAGTCGAAGACCTGCAAGCCAAAATATTCGGCGGAGGAGAACTCCTCCAAGGCGTCGACGGAGGACCATCCTCCACACAAATAGGAGAACGCAACATACAAATCGCCAAACTCCTACTCGAAGCCAACAAAATACCCATCGTGGCCTCATGCGTCGGCGGACAACGGGGAAGAAAAATACTCTTCTTCACCGACACCGGAGAAGTCCGCCACAAATACCTCGAAAAAAGGCAATTCTGACAAAAATCAACCACACACCCACACTATCACAAAAACCCTAACGGCATGGAGCAGAAGATAAGAGTTTTAGTCGTCGACGACTCCGCGGTCGTCAGACAGTCGCTCTCCGCAATCCTGGAGGCCGACCCCGAAATCGAAGTCATGGGGACGGCGGCCGACCCCATAATCGCCGTTAAAAAAATACAACAGGAAGTCCCAGACGTCATCACACTCGACATCGAAATGCCGCGCATGGACGGACTCACCTTCCTCCGCAAAATCATGGCCCAAAGGCCAATACCCGTCGTCGTCATATCCTCACTCACAACCCGGGGCACCGAGGCCGCCATGAAGGCACTCGAATACGGAGCAAGCGAAGTCATCGGCAAACCATCCATGAACCCCGACGTCTTCTTCCAAGAAAGCCACATCATGCTCTGCGACGCCGTCAAAGCCGCAGCGCAATCCAAAATAAAAAGAGTCACAGCCAACGACATCAAAGAAAGAGCCGCGCAAACCGCCCCGGCACCCGCGCCCATCCCCCTCTCCGCCCGCGCCCAAATCCAAAAACCAACACCCTTCGGCCCCGTACAACCCAAATACACCGCCGACGCCATACTCGAGAAATCCAACCCCTCCGACATCGTCATACCAACCGAAAAAATCATCGTCATCGGATCATCAACCGGAGGAACCGAAGCCATCCGCACACTCCTCAGCTCCATGCCATCCGACATGCCCGGAATAGCCATCGTACAACACATGCCCGAAGGCTTCACAAGATCCTTCTCCAACAGCCTCAACCAAATCTCACGACTCAACGTCAAAGAAGCCGAGAACGGAGACAAACTCTTCAAAGGACGTGTACTAATCGCCCCCGGCAACAAACACATGCTCCTCAAACGAATCGGCAAAGAATACTTCGTCGAAGTCAAAGAAGGACCCCTCGTCAACAGACACCGCCCATCGGTCGACGTCCTCTTCCGCTCCGCCGCACGCTACGCCGGCTCCAACGCCATCGGAGTAATCCTCACCGGCATGGGCAACGACGGCGCAAGAGGCATGAAAGAAATGCACGACGCCGGAGCACGCACCATCGCCCAAGACGAACAATCATGCGTAGTCTACGGCATGCCTAAAGAAGCCGTAAAAACCGGAGGAGTCGACGACATCGTCAACCTCACCAAAATCAACGACCACCTCGTGAGAATCCTCGCCACGGGAGTATAACACACAACCCGACACGAACAACACACCACCCCATAGATGAAAAACAAGAAACTTAAGCGAATGACATGGATCTGGGCTCTCCGAGGACTACTCTTCGGAGTCGTCATCTCGCTCGTAGTCTTCCTCCTCGCCGCCGACTCCGACGCCTACCACAACAGCGACCGGAAAATGGCAGACTTCATCAACTCCTTCCCACCATTCTGGACAACACTCGCCCTCCCACTGCTCACCGCCGCGGCCGCCTACATCATGGCCTGGCGCATGGGATGCGTAATCAAAGGAATGAACAAAGCCCTCAAAGCCCAAGAAACACGATCCAACTCCGTCCTCCAATTCGTCGAAGGACTCTCCGCCGGAAAACTCAACGTCAAAATCAACTCCGACGACAAAGACGACGACCTCATATCCTCACTCGTACAACTCCAGCGCAACTTACAGCAAAACCAGAAAGAAGACCTCAAACGCCGCGACGAAGAACAACAACGCACATGGGTCACCAACGGCGTCGCACAATTCGGAGAAATCCTGCGACGCAATAACGACAACATGCAAGAACTCTCCTACAACATCATACGCTACCTCGTCGACTACGTAAACCTCATCCAAGCCGGATTCTTCCTCCTCCACACCGGAGAGGAAAAAGGCGACAACGGCAAAAAATTCTTCGAACTCACAGCCTTCGTCGCCTACGACCGGCGCAAATACGCCGAAAAGACAATCGAATGGGGCGAAGGACTCGTCGGCAGATGCGCCATGGAGCAAAAAACAATCTACATGACCGAACTCCCCCCCCGCTACCTCACCGTCACATCAGGACTCGGAGAGGGAGACCCCGGCTCCATAATCCTCGTACCACTCAAAGCCAACGACACCGTCTACGGCGTACTCGAGATGGCAACTCTACAACCACTCCTACGCCACGAGATAGAATTCCTCGAGAAAACCGCAGAAAGCATCGCCTCCACCATCTCCACAGTCCGCACCAACATGCAGACCGCCGTCCTCCTCCAAGAGACACAGCAGCAAGCCGCAAAAATGCGCGAGCAAGAAGAAATCCTGCGCCAAAACCTCGAGGAAATGCGCGCCACGCAAGAAGAAAACGAGCGCAAGGAAATCGAGATGAAAGGCTTCATCACCGCCATCGACCACGCATCCATAAGCATGGAATTCGCAACCGACGGCACCATACTCAAAGTCAACGACAACTTCCTCAACACCTTCGGATACAAAGCCGAAGAAATCGCCGACCAGAACATGAGCATCTTCTTCTTCAAAGAAGACCAAGGCGACCTCGACGACCTCCTCAACACCATCAACGGCGGCGAAACATTCAACGGACGAGTCCGCCGACGCTCCAAACGCGGCGAAGAGGTATGGCTCCTCTCCACCTACACACCCGTTCGCGACTCCGACGGCGAAATACTCAAAGTCATCAGCCTCGAGACCAACATCGCAGACCAAGTCAAGCTCGAGCGCGAAATGAAAGACTCCCAAAAAGAACTCGACATCCGCCTACAAGAAACCCGCGCCGAAGTCGAGGCAAAATTCAAAGAAGTCGAAGCCGTCAAAGTCCGAAACGAGAAAACACTCGACGGCATGCTCGACGCCATCGTCACAACCAACCAAGACGGAATTGTCGAGTTCTTCAACGAAGCCGCCGAGAAACTCTGGAGTTACTCCCGCGAAGAGGTGCTCGGACAAAACGTCTCAATGCTCTTCGCCGACACCGACATCCAGCAAAACGACTTCATCAAGGCCTTCGTCACCCCAGACCTCCCCAAGTCCATCGGAGAGCGCAAAGAAGTCCCCATCAAAGACAAATACGGCGAGACAGTCTCCGTACTCGTCCTGCTCTGCGAGGCCGAAGTCAACGGCGAACACTCCTTCACAGCCTTCATCCAAAACATCGAGGTAGAACTCTTCTAACCACCTACCCCCCCACCCCCACACACGAGAACCCCACCAACGCCATGGACATCAAGGACTTCCTCAAAGAGTTCAACAGGCGCTGCGGCTTCGACTTCAGCGACTACTCCACAAACTCCATCTCTCGCCGACTCTCCAAAATCTGCGAAGAGATGGGACTCTCTTTCGAGCAAATCCTCAACATGGTCGTCGCAGACAAACAGCTCGTCCAGACCATCGTCGAAGACATAACAGTCAACACCACTGAGCTCTTCCGCGACCCCTCCGTATGGACGGCCTACGCCCAACTCCTCCCCAAGCACCTCCCCAAGCAGACCATGTCAACCATCTGGCACATCGGCTGCTCCAAAGGACTCGAAGTCTACTCCAACCTCATCATCATCAACGAACTCGGACTCCAAGACCGTTGCAGAGTCTTCGGCACCGACATAAACCCCACCGTCCTCGAAAACGCCCAAAAAGGAGTCTACCCCTACAGCTTCAACAAAGGATACGTCGACAACTTCAACACCGTCATGCACTCCCTCAACCTCAACACACCCTTCGAGAAATACTTCTCAATCGACGAGCAGGCCGACACCATGACCGTATCCCCGACACTACGCCAACAAGCCCGTTTCCTACCCCAAGACCTCGTCAAAGACCGAGCACCCTTCGCCTACCGAGTCGACGTCGTCTTCCTCCGAAACGTCATGATATACTTCAACGAGCAACTGCAAAACAGGGTACTATCCAACGTTCTCGAGAAAATGCACGACGGAGCCCTCTTCATCATGGGCAAACAAGAAGACATCCCCCAAGCCATGAAGTCAAGACTCCTCCGCCAAGGCCCTTTCTACAAAAAATTCAAATAGACATGGCCTTAACAATCAGCGAACTTAAAGACATAGCCCTCAACCTCTCCGAAAGGCTCAAAGTCGACTACACCAACTTCGCCGACGGCTTCTTCCGCCGACGGATCGCCTACCTATTCGACAAAATGTCCTTCCACCGGACCCAGGACCTCTACTCAGCGCTCGCCTCCCTCGTCAAATTCGACGAGATCGCCTACTATCTCTCCGTCCCGCAAACCGAGCTCTTCCGCGCCCCAGCCTTCTGGAGGCACATCATCAAGACACTCGCCGACCCCAACGTCAAATCCATCTGGCTCCCCGACCTCAGCAGCTACCACGAACTCTACAGCCTGCTCATCACCCTCGACATGGCCGGACGAAACGACATCCGAGTTGTCGCCAACCTCCTCAGCGACAAGGCGAAAAACGCCATCCTCTCACTCAACGTCAACAAGAAGGACGAACAGCAAGACATATCCAACTTCCAACGACTCGAGACACAAGCCTCTTTCGACCAATACGTCCTGACAACGCCCGACGGCTCCCGACAACTCCGAAAAGGACTCGTCGACACAGTCGAATTCCGCAACGGATGGTTCATCAACACCCAAAACCAAAAGTTCGACATCATAATCCTCCGCGACACCCTACTCTCCTACAACCTCAAACTCCACCAGCAAGCCGTCGCCCACCTCGCCGACTCCCTCTCCCGCCCCGGAGCCCTCCTCTGCATCGGCGCTGGCGAAAGGCCACTCGGCTCCCAGAACCGCCTCGCCCCCGACAGCTCCACCGAAGGAGTATACTCACTAATAGCCTGACAACCCAAAAAACAAGACACCACTCATGGCAACGTCACAATACAAGGCAATCGTCATAGGAGGCTCCGCAGGCAGCTACGCCGTGGTGTCCAAAATCGTCGCCGCCCTCCCACCCGACTTCCCGCTCCCCGTCATCATATGCATGCACCGGCTCAAACACGTCAGAGCCGGTTTCGTCGAGGCACTCAACGACAAATCCCAACTCAACGTCATCGAACCCTACGACAAGCAGCCCGTCGAACGAGGCAACGTCTACGTCGCGCCGGCCAACTACCACCTCTTCGTCGAATACGACGCCACACTCTCGCTCTCCATCGAGGAGCCACACCTCTTCTGCCGCCCCGCAATCGACCACACCCTCTCCTCCGCCGCCAAGACCTGGCGCGACAAACTCATAGGCATAATCCTCACCGGAGCCAACAAAGACGGAGCGCAAGGACTCAAAGACATTGCCGACCGCGGAGGCTACACCATCGTACAAGACCCCGCCACGGCCGACGTCCCCACAATGCCCAGAGCCGCACTGCGGCTCCTCCAACCCTCAGCCACACTCCCTCCGCAAGGAATAATAGACTTCCTCAAAAGCATCCGATGAACAAGGTCATTTCAGAGGTATCCTCCTCCCTAAAGGTCATCTCTCCACTGCTGCACGACATCGTCCGACGTGCCGCACGGACCCTCATCAGCTCCATCTCCAAAGCCTGGGCGCTCACACGCTCCACCGCCGCCCGGACCGCCGCCGCCCTCCGTGCCGCCCTCCGACGAACACTCGAGACCCCCCTCATCGTCAAGGTCTATTTCGTCCTGCTCACATTCTTCCCCATCTTCGCCATCTGGCAATTCTTCGCCTACCACTTCTCACAAGCCACTTTCATCTCCGTCAACCTCCTGCTCGCGCTCTTCCTCACCATATCCATGCTCCGAGTCTCGCTCTTCTCGCACAAGACCGTCGAGCGAATGAGAGAAGAAAACGACAACCTCAA
>JAFPDB010000275.1 GCA_017390085.1 Bacteroidales bacterium
CGAGTCCTTCCGCGCGTGCTTCGACACCTTCCTTGCCAGCATCCCCTACGACGTCCGCCGCAAGGCCGACGAGCGAGAGCGGGAGCGCGACTTCACCTACACCCTCTACCTGATCTTCCGCATCGCCAGCTGCTACACCACCTATATCGAGAAGCGTCAGAGCTACGGCCGGCTCGACTGCGCCATCGTCACCTCCGACAGCGCCTACGTTTTCGAGTTCAAGCTCGACGGCTCGGCTGCCGAGGCCCTCGCCCAGATTAACGCCATGGGCTATGCCGACGAGTTCAAGTCCGCGGGCCGGACGGTATACAAAATAGGCCTCTCCATCTCGTCGGCGACGGGCAGGCTCGCCGACTGGCTGGTAGAGTAGGGGCGCCAATTAAGGAGAAAACGAAGGATAAAGTGCGGTCGGTGTTTCCCTGTCGAGATTGCTTTTATGGTTGTTTGTAGGGCCGATTCAATGCCGCATAGAGTTAAACGACAAAATATTAGGTTGTGCAGAAAGTAAGAAACATATTAGCTTTGAATGAAAATGAAGCTTTGGAGTTCTTTATGGATTCTGCAAGGTATTGTGGCTTTGAATTGCCCGAGTACTTCGAGTTTAATACGTTGCTCAAGCAGGTCCAAAAGACAATAGGCAACACCCCTTTCGGTGACTGTTGCTGCGCAGATCCTGCTGAAATGGACGATGTCAATTTGAATATTCTTTTGAATAAAGATGGCAAGTATGGCGTTCGTCCCCTTACGTTGCCAAATCCGTTTCTCTATCACTTCTATTACAGGAGGGGGCAGGTCGATGACACGGAGGTGGTTATATACGAGACTGCACAACACTGTGACAGGTTCTATAAAATCCATGAGCGCTTGCGCGAGGGTCTTAACACACGTGCCGTAAAGCCTTATTAACCTTCCCTCATAGAGTTGCTCCTCGTCAGATTCCTAATCTGTTTCAACATGCAGTCCTCAATAATCCTGTAAACCCAGCCACACACACAAAAGACAAAAAAACATCCCCCTCGCCATCACACCATGGCGAGGGGGAGAGTTCTTCCCCGGCCCCCTACTTGGAGAGTTTAGAATTCCATTTGCTGATCACCTTGAGGGTCGACACGTCGGAACTGAAAACCGAGTTGAGGCCCTGAGCCTCTTGGGCCGGATCGCCCGTGTAGGGGTCGCCCACCTGCCAATCGTCATGCTCCGGCTTGGCCTCGCCGCCCCATCCCCAGAAGTTGCACCCCGCGAAAAAGCCGCCTTTCTTGCGCGCCTCGTAGATAAGGCCGAAGACGTAGTCGTAGAAGTCGTCGCGCACCGTCGTCGCGGCCTCGAGGCTAAACGAGAAACCGTCCCTTGGGAACCCGAACTCCTCCAATACCAGCGGCTTACGGAGCTTGTCGCTTACCACGAGGCCGCCCCCGGCAACGGCGGCATTGCAAAGGATGCCACCTGCGTTGCCATCGGTGCAACCGACACCCAGAAAATCGTGGCTTTTGCGATCGAAAACAAAATCGACTATGCCGTTGTTGCACCCGATGATCCTCTGGTGCTTGGCTGTGTGGATGCACTGGAAGAAAAGGGTATCCCCTGCTTCGGCCCCCGTGCCTGCGCTGCCATCATTGAAGGCAGCAAGGTTTTCTCCAAGAATCTGATGAAGAAGTACGGCATTCCCACCGCTCAGTACGAAGTATTTGAGGATATGGCTGCCGCTCTGCAGTATCTGGAAACCGCTCCCATCCCCTCCGTCATCAAGGCCGACGGTCTGGCTCTGGGCAAGGGCGTTATCATCGCTCAGACCCGGGAAGAAGCCAAGCAGGCGGTTCGGGACATGATGGAAGGCGGCATTTTTGGCAAGTCCGGCTCCCGTGTGGTTGTGGAAGAGTTCCTCACGGGCCCCGAGGTTTCCGTGCTGGCC
>JAFPDB010000276.1 GCA_017390085.1 Bacteroidales bacterium
AAGATGCCGTATATGCACGGCAATGCTTGCCTCGGCACCATAGGGCTCTTCATTGCGCACGGCGCGATAAATGGCATCGGGTCTGAAAACCTTGCCGGGATTTTTAAGCAGCAGGTGCAAAATATCGTACTCAGTGGGAGTAAGCTTCACAGGCTCCCCGTCCAGAGTGACAATCTTTTCCCTGTCGTCCATGACTATTCCACCGGCTGTGAGACTATCCTCATGTGCCACACTGCCGCCGAGGCGGGTATAGCGCCGCAGCTGTGACCGCACTCTTGCCATCAGCTCCACTGGATTGAATGGCTTTGTAACATAATCATCCGCACCCAAGTTCAGGCCAAGTTGCTACGCTTGGCGGCTCGGCCCGGGCGAGGGCGAGACCAAAGTTGGAGACGACGGCGAGCCATCGGGTACCGCGGGACGGCCAATCTTGGGGCAAATCCTCTCTGCGGGGCTCACCAACGTAGTTGTCGTTGTCGTCCGATATTTTGGAGGCATAAAACTCGGCACGGGTGGCCTGATTGTGGCCTATAAGGCGGCTACGGCAGACTGCTTCGCCAACGCCTCCATCGAGACGAGGACTTTCGACGTCAAATTCAGCGTCTCGTTCCCCTACCTCGCCATGAACAACGTCATGAAGGCTCTTAAAGACAGCTCCGCAAAAATCGAAAACCAGAGTTTCGATACAGATTGCCAAATGACACTCACCATCCGCAAGAACGACTTCCCTACCGTCGAGGCGAGGCTTAAAGACACCGAAGGCGTTGAAATAGAGATGGTTTAAAGCAAAAGCCAGTGGGTTTCGTTCTGCAATACATCATCGTGGCAGCTGCAATCATACTTGCCGCGGCATATGCCATCCGCCGATGCGTCACGACGTGGCGAGCCGCCAAGCGCAAAGGGCGTTGCGCCGATTGCCATCTTGCGGAGACCTGCGCCAAGAAGCGGTGCGAAGCCCACGGAGACCACTGCTGCGGCTAATGGACTCAAAAACACATTCTTTCACGATACATCCCACATACTAAATGAGACACACACACAACCTAAGCATCTGCCTTGCGGCCCTTGCCCTTTCGGGTTGCGCCGCCGAGCAGACCCGTCAAGAGCGGCTGCTGACCCAAGGATGGGAGTTCAGCCGCGACAGCGCGCAATGGCAGGCCGTAAGCATCCCCCACGATTGGGCAATCGCAGGGCCTTTTGACAAAAAATGGGATTTGCAAACCGTGGCCATTGAGCAAAACGGCGAGACCGAGGCGACCGAGAAGAGTGGCCGGTCCGGCGCTTTGCCGTGGATCGGAAAAGGCTACTATCGGACGAAAATCAAGCTGGCGAGGGGCACGGGCGACGCCCGCCTCGTCTTCGACGGAGCGATGAGCGAACCTGTCGTCTACGCCAACGGTAAGGAAGTCGGCAGGTGGGGCTACGGCTACAACGCTTTCGAAGTCGACCTGACACCCTACGCCGTCATGGGGGGCGAGACCGAAATCGTAGTTGCGCTCAACAACCGCGAGGAGAGCAGCCGCTGGTACCCAGGAGCGGGCCTATATCGCCCCGTCACTCTCGTAACTTCAGCAAAGACGCGTATCGACGAGTGGAAAACGTTCCTCCGCACTAAGACCATCACGGCAAACGCCTCGACACTCGCTTTCGACGGCCATGCCGACGGCCTGCAAGGAACGACCGACGCCACGATGACTGTAGAGCTGTCCGACGCTGAGGGGCATTTCGTCACCTCCGTCGACATCCGAATCGACGCCGAGGGCGATGCCAAAGGGACAATTGAGCTAAACGAGCCAAAACTCTGGACCCCCGAGATTCCTTACCTCTACACCGCCACCGTCGACCTCCGAATTGGCGGGGCGAGCGTCGACAAGGTCTCGTTCAAGACTGGCGTGCGCACTGTGGCTGTCGACCGCGAGAAAGGCTTTCTCCTTAATGGCGAGAGCAGGAAAATCAAGGGAGTATGTCTCCACCACGATCTTGGCCCCCTTGGAGCGGCTGAGAATCGCGCGGCTTTCGAGCGTCAGATAAAGATTATGAAAGACATGGGTGCCGATGCCATCCGCACAGCCCACAACATGCCCAGCCGTATGCAAATGGATGTTTGCGACTCGCTTGGCATGATGGTCATGGCCGAGAGCTTCGATATGTGGATTTACCCCAAGTGCAAAAACGGCTACGCGAGGATTTTCAAGGAGTGGAGCGACCGCGACATTATAAACCTCGTATGCCGCCACCGCAATCACCCCGCCATAATCATGTGGAGCATCGGTAACGAGATTCCAGAGCAAGGAATGGCAGAAGGGCCTGAGAACTTGACCCGCCTCCAAGACCTCTGCCACAGCCTCGACGAGACGCGCCCCGTCACGCAAGGCATGGACCGTATCGAGTGGGCCATTAAGAACAACTTCGCCCAGCTTCAAGACGTTGTGGGGATGAACTACCGCGTACATCTCTATGAGCCAAACATCGACAAGCTGCCCCAAGGCATAATCTTAGGCTCGGAGACCGCATCGACGGTCAGCAGCCGTGGCGTCTACAAATTTCCCATCGAGGTCGTCGCCGACAAGGCCTACGACGACGGACAGTGCTCGAGCTACGATACTGAGTATTGCTCATGGAGCAACATCCCCGAGGACGACTTCATTGCGCAAGACGACCTGCCGTACACCATCGGCCAATTCGTCTGGACGGGCTTCGACTACCTCGGCGAGCCTACTCCCTACGACACTTATTGGCCATCGCGCAGCAGCTATTTCGGCATCTGCGACCTCGCCGGCTTGCCCAAGGACCGGTACTACCTCTACCGGAGCGTCTGGAACACCGCGAGCCACACAACCCACCTCCTGCCGCACTGGACGTGGCCGGGTCGCGAGGGCGAGGTGACACCGGTCTACTGCTACACCGACGCCCCCGAGGCCGAGCTTTTCGTCAACGGGGTCAGCCAAGGACGCCGCGCCAAGGTCAAGGATAGCAAACTGGACCGTTACCGCTTGCGTTGGAACGACGTGAAGTATCAGCCGGGCGAGATTGCCGTCGTGGCCTACGACGCCAAGGGCAACGAGACGGGACGCGACACCATACGCACGGCCGGAGCGCCCGCAGCCCTCAGGCTCACAGCCGACAAGAACGTGCTTTGTGCCAAGACGGCAGACATGGCGTTCGTGACCGTCGAGATGGTTGACGAGCGCGGGACCCTCGTGCCAGACGCTGGCGAGCAGCTCGACATTGAGGTGAGCGGAGCTGGCCGTTTCAAGGCCGCCTGCAATGGCGATGCCACGTCGCTCACACCTTTCGAGAGTGGCAAGATGGAGCTTTTCAGCGGGAAAATGGTTGTCGTGGTCTGCTCCAA
>JAFPDB010000277.1 GCA_017390085.1 Bacteroidales bacterium
ATTGTCTCCCAAAGCAACCTGGTTCTCCATATCTTTGTAGCCAAGAGACTTGTTGTAAACAACCTCTCCATCTTTAACGGCAACAACGGCAAGACCCACTGCCTGGTTCTTCTCAACGATTTCTTTAAGCTCTTTTTCAGCTATTTCCTCTTTTGTAGGGGCACTGCATGAGAATGCAGCAAAAGCAACTGCAAACATGGCGGCTGCCTTAAAAACAGATTTGAAATTCATGGTAGGAAATTTATTGTATTTGTTAGTGTATTCAAGAAACCCGTTTGATGACTTCCTGTCTTGCCTGTGTCGTTGCCCGTAATGAACCGACACAAAGCAACTTTCGAGTTGAGTACCCCGTTTATGGCGGCGTTAGACACCTCGCCCATAATCTTCAATCGCTTTAATTATGTTTTCAGATACGGCCGTTATGAGGGGTACTATTACCGAATTCCCGCACTGCCGATATGCTTGCAATTCAGATACTTGGTCCAACCTATACTCGTCAGGATACCCCATCAGACGCGCGCATTCCCGCGGCGATAGGCGTCGTGGGTTTAATCCCTCGCCTCGTGGAATGAGTATTTCCGAACCGTCTTTATAATATCTGGCGCTCAATGTGCGAGTTATTCCGTTCAGATCCACCAGCCCATACCCAAATCCGTTTCCCTTGGCCCTGTGTTTCTCCGCGTAGTTCTTAAGAAAGCTCCAAAGCTTGTCTGTCAACACGTATTTAGGGTCTATGTCCGGGTCCAGTATTTCTCTGACGCTTCTTTCTGATTTTTTCTGTTCCGGAAACTCAAAATGCTCGTTGCCGCCAAACACGTCTCTGTTAAACCCGACTATCATTATTCGCTCCCTGTGCTGCGGCACGTAGGTCTGCCCGTCCATTACGCGGAAGTGGAGTGAGTAGTTGAGCTCTTCAAGCGTCCCCTTTATCACCCTAAACGTGTTGCCCTTGTCGTGCGACATCAGGTTCTTTACGTTTTCCAAAAAGAAGGCTTTGGGGCGACGACGAGAGATTATGTCTGCTACGTCAAAAAACAATGTGCCTTGTGTCTTGTCCTTGAAGCCTGTCTCCCTGCCCAGGCTGTTTTTCTTTGAAACGCCGGCAATTGAGAACGGTTGACATGGAAATCCTGCGCAAAGTATGTCAAATTTCTGAGGAATGTATCGCTTTATGCTCTCTTTTGTAATGTCGCCAAATGGCATCTCCCCGAAGTTCGACAGATATGATTTCTGGGCATATTTGTTCCATTCCGACGAGAAGACACATTGTCCCCCTTGCGCCTGCATCGCCAATCGGAAACCTCCCATTCCCGCAAAAAGGTCTATGAACGTAAACTTAGGATTTTCGGGTGCTCTAAAGGGGGCTTTGAATATGTCGTCAAACAGGGTGTACTGGAATGCCGAGGGCTCCTCAACTAATGAGGCGTATTGTTTGAATGTCTCGTGGGTGTTGGTCCAGCAGTCAATTATTCTTTGCGCCTTTTCTGCGTACGGCTGGGCGTATTCGCTGTTCTGCAATGTCGCATAGTGTGTCACGATCGAGAGCTGGGTGGTGAAGGGTATTATGCTCCCGTCGTCATCCAGTGTGCGCTCGTCATATATCTGAACAGGACCTGCCTTTTTATACCCCAGGTCCATCAGTGTGAATATCAGTCTCGCTTTTTTCATGCCAAGTGTGTTGCTGCGGAGTGAATACGGATACAATGCTTCATCCCCCCCAAAAAAAACAACTTCAGCGGTCAGAGGCCATATTCTTCCACTCCCCCAACCGCCGAAGCATTACTCTTTTCCCGCTGTCAGCCTACATGGCCGACTGGAATTGCCCTAAGAAGCGCACGTCGTTCTCGAAGAAGTTGCGGATGTCGTCAACGCCGTAGCGCAACATCGCTATGCGCTCCACACCCATGCCGAACGCGTAGCCGCTATACTCCTTCGGGTCGATTCCGTTGTTCTCCAGCACGGCCGGGTCCACCATGCCGCAGCCTAAGATCTCCAGCCAGCCGGAGCCCTTGCACACGCCGCAGCCCTTGCCGCCGCACAGGGTGCAGCTCACGTCCATCTCGGCCGACGGCTCCGTGAACGGGAAGTACGACGGCCGCAGGCGTATCTCGACCTCGGGGCCGAACATCTCCTTGGCGAAGTAGAGCAACACCTGCTTGAGATCAGCAAACGACACGTTCTTTGCCACGTAAAGGCCCTCCACTTGGTGGAAGATGCAGTGCGCGCGAGCCGAGATGGCCTCATTGCGGAAGACGCGGCCGGGGAATACCGCGCGGATCGGCGGACGCTTGCGCTCCATCTCGCGGACCTGTACCGAGCTCGTGTGGGTGCGCAGCAGGATGTCGGGGTTGGTGTTGATGAAGAACGTGTCCTGCATGTCGCGGGCGGGGTGCTCGGGGGGAAAGTTCAACGCCGTGAAGACGTGCCAGTCGTCCTCCACCTCCGGGCCCTCGGCCACGGTGAAGCCCAAGCGGGCGAAAATCTCCACAATCTCGTTCTTCACTATCGATATCGGGTGGCGGCCTCCTATGGGCGACTGGGTGCCGGGGCGGCTCACGTCGGTCTTCTCGACGGCCGTCTGGGCGTTGGCCGCAGCCGCCATCTTCAGCTCCGTTATCTTGTTCTGGGCCATAGTCTTCAGCTCGTTGAGCTTCTGACCCGTCTCGCGCTTGAGCTCCGGGGCCACGGTCTTGAAGTCTTCAAACAGCAGGCTCACCAAGCCTTTTTTGCTTAGGTACTTAATGCGAAGCGCCTCGGCCTCTTCGGCGCTGGCTGCCTTCAGTCCGGAGAGTTCCGCCTTCAGGGCCTCTATTTTATCTTTGAGCATTGTTTCTTGTTTACGAATTTTCGCTTTTTGGCAAAATTACTTAATAATCACGACATTCGCACCCCCTATTTGCGACCCGGGGCGCGTCTCTCCACCTTTTTCTTGCCGAAGTTGTAGGTCATGAAGTCGCCGCCCTTCTGGACCACGGTCAGCCGCCTCAGGCCGTAGTCGTCGTTGCCAAACGAGAGGGCTATCGACGTTATGTGGCGCAGGGTGCGGCGGTCCGTCGGCACGAAGGTCACTTCGGTCGTGCCGCCCATGTCTGTCGCCTCGAGGCGGCCGGCCGCCCTCACGCCGCCGAAGTCGCCCGAGAAGCAAGCCATGACGAGGTCCAACATCTGGCGCAGGGCCGTGTTGCGCAGGGCGTCTTGAGTGTTGCGGCGGCCGCCGCTGACGTTGGTAATCCCCATGGGGGTCATGATCGTGCTGTCGCCTGCCGACGTCCGGCTCGCCAGGACCAGGGTGCGGCTCTTCCGGCAGTAGGTCAGTTCGCCCTTCTCTTGGGCGGCGTCGGCCAGCAGGCCTACTTTCCGCGTCAGGTCGTAGCCGCACGTCATCCGCTCCATTTGGGCGTACGCCGTCTCTATTCCGGCCTCCAGGCGCGCAAGGGCGCCGTTGTCTTGCGCCATCGCCACGGTGCCCGCCAGCAGGGCCATTGCCGCGGCGGCCGTTATTCTCATCTTTCTCATTCGCTTCGTTTAGGTCACTAACTCCGTTTTCAGCACAGCATCCCGGAGACGGCGATGCAAATGTCGTGCGGCTCGGCGGGCCGTATGGCCGATTTGGGCTTCACTATCACGGGTGCCGACATCAGGTGCCTCATGGGGTCCTGCCGTTCCGTAAGCTGCGCCACTATGAGGCTGCCCGTCAGGCCCATGGGGTCCGAGTCGACGATGGCGAGCCGCTTCGTCTTGCGCAGCGATGCGCCGATTATTCCGTCGGTGTCGATGGGCCTAAGGGTGCAGAGGTGGATGTGCTCAATCCGCGTGTTCTGGCCGGTCATCAGCTCCGTGGCGTCGGCGGCCGGTTGTGTCGTCGAGCCAAACGAGAGCAAGGTGACGTCTTCGCCCTCCGCGAGGCGGCAAGCCCCGCCGGTTTTGGGCGTCGCGGTCTTGGTCTCCGCGCTTTCCGAGCCCGGTTCAATCACCACGGCCTGCCTCGGGCGGCTCAATATGTCGGCATACGCCGCCGACGCCTCAGCGTGACAGGCCGGCGCCCATATCTCCGTCGAGGCCGGTGTCGAGGCCATTATTACGCCGCTCTCTATGTCGGTGGTCCTCACCACCATGGCTAACGAGGGGTAGCTCGCCATGAGCGAGGCGCGTATCTCGGCGGCCGTGGCCGACACCACGGGCAGAAGCCCGGCGCGCGAAACGCCTATCGCCTTGTTCACGATTCCAGGCGCCGAGTCCATGGGCATCACCGCCATTGGGGAGTGGCCGTACAGAGATCCTATCTCCATAAGCTGGCGGTGGGGGTGGCGTATGGGGGTGTCCGCCACGAGCGAGGTGAGATACGCCCCGCGGCGTTCGCGCTCAATCTCTTGGCGTACGCCGGCCTCTACGGCCCGCAGCTGTTGGCTCGTGGCTATCTGGCGCTCTTCGAGCCATCGCCCGAATTGACCTATCTCGTCTTCCGCGCCGCTGACGAAGGTCAACGTCGTCAGGCCCGTGCGAGTCCGGTCGGTCTGGGTCGCCATCACGCGGCACAGGGCGGCGTAGTCGCCTCCCTTAACAGCCTCTATGCACAAGGTCTTCCGGCCCCTCACGGTCTGACCGAACCCGCCCAGTTGGCGGATCATGTTGCCGTTGGATGTCGTCCCGTTGTTGTTCCACAGCACTATGCAGAGGGGCAAGGAGCGGGCCGCCGCGTAGCATACCGACTCCAGAAAGTCGCCGTCGGTCCCGAAGTCGCCGCACGCCGTGCTCACGATGATGCGCCTCTCGACCGACTCCTGGCCAGCTTGCCGCGTCGAGGCCTCGGCCAGGGCCATGCCGACGGCCACGGCCATCTGGCTCGCTGAGCCGTGGGAGTAGACGTCGGCCGCTGCCGAGAATAGGCCGCTGAAGAAACCACGGCACGTCTGACGGCCCGACGACATCTCGGCCGTAAGGTCCAGGCCCGCGGAGATGTAGGCGTCGCCCTCTTTCACGAAGCGGGCCAGGGCCACCTGCCCGACGTCGCTGCGGTCCGTCACGTAGTGGCAGTCCGACTCTATCTGGGCCACCCTGAGAGTCTCGCGCCCCGCGTACGCCTTGCGGTAGTCGCTCAGGACCTGCTCCTTGAACTGCCCGAGGCTTATGTCTTCCGGGCCGCTCATCGGAGGTCTATGAATTTGACGGCTTTGCGGCTCGTCGGGGGGAACATGATCTTGTTTATGTAGTCGGGTTCGTCAAACGAGACGCCGGGAGCCACGCGCACTTTGGCCCGGAAGATGTCTTTGATGCGTTTCGCGAACGACTCCGACGTGTCGCGGCTCCCGACGCGCACTTTCACCTCGTCCGTCCCCAGGTCGTTGGTGTAGACCTCGACAACGTAGTTTATGATGCCGGGTATGCCGTCCAGGATGTCGAATATGGCGGGGGGGTACAGGGTCGTGCCTTTGTATTTTATCATCTGCCCTTTGCGCCCCACGACGCTGCCGAGCCTCATTGTCTGCCTGCCGCATTTGCATTTGCCCGTGTAGTGATGCACCATGTCGCCCGTCCGGAATCGGATCAGAGGCGTGCCCTCTATCCCGAGCGTCGTTATGGTCACTTCGCCCACTTCGCCCTCGCCAACGGGGTTCCCGTCGTCGTCCAGTAGCTCCGCTATTATGAGCTCAGGCTGGCTGTGGCCGCCGCAGAAGTGCTCGCACTCCGTAAACGAGCTTTGCATCTCAGTCGACGCGTAGGTGGTGTAGAGGCTCACCTCAGGCCATCGGGCCGCTATCTGCTGCCCGAGCTTCGTATATTGGCCGTCGGGCGTGCGCAAGGCCTCGCCTATGCAGATGAATTTCTTTACCGACGAGGTGTGGTGGTCAATTCCGTTCTGCTCGGCGTGGTCTATCAGTTTCATCAGGAACGAGGGAACGCACATCCCCACTGTCGGACGTATTCGCCCTATCGTGTCCCATTGCAATTGAGGGATTCCGTTGCCTACGCGGCAGACGCCCATCCCTTTGGCCCGCGCGCCAAGGTAGTAGGCGAAGCCCGCCATGAAACGCCGGTCGAGGGTCACCATCAGCTGCATCACGTCGTCGCTGCCGCACCCCGCAACGCCAAACGACAGCTCTTCGTTATACGCCAGCCGCTCTATGTCGCTCGCCGTCAGGGCTATGGATACGGGGTCGCCCAAGGTCCCGCTCGTCGTGACGTAGTCGGCAATCTCGCTCCGACCGACGCATATGAAGTCGTCGTTGCGGCTCTGAAGATCGTGTTTCGTCGTCAGCGGGAGACGGCGAAGGTCCTCTATCGTGCGGATGCTTTCGGGGGCTACGCCCGTCGTGGCGAACATCTCTTTATAGAATGGCGACTTGGCGGCGGCGTAGGCTATGGCCTCGCGCAAACGCTCTTCCTGGAAGGCCTTGATCTCGGCCGGCGAGGAGTATTGGATTTCTGGGTGTGGTTCAAACATTCTGCTGTCTCTTTATAGCATGGCCAGGATTTGTTGCGATGCCATGTCGCCAAAGCCCGGCTGGTGAATCTTGTAATATCTTGTCATCAGGCGTATCAGCTCCTGGCGCTCGGAGCGGTTCATCTCCATTTCGGCCAGTCGGCCTGTGGTGGTGGTCGACGCCCAGTGCCATATGTCGGCCATTCGCCCGCCAACGGCGTCGGGGTGGGGGGGGAGGCTCTCGACCCACGTGCCGCCAGCCATGTCGAAGAATCCGCGCCCGTCGCGCGAGGTGTCGGCCCCGAAGCCCAAATGCTCGGCCAGCCGCATCATGAAGTAGAGGTGGAAGTTATAGTCGCCTTCCATTCCGTCGTCCAGCGCGCCGATGGCTTGGCTCGCGAAGTCGAACAGGTCGGGGTCGGGTATTTCGGGCGGGATGGCGCGGCTCATGAGTTCGGCAATGAAGAAGGCCTCTGCCCTGCGGACGGGGTTGAACGGTATCGTGCGGAATGGGCGGCTCAACCTCACGTCGCCCATGCGGCTCATCTGGTTCTCCCTGCGCCGCCGACCCACGAAGTCCACCGTCGTCAGCGGCATCAGGATCGGTTGTCCGCCGCCTCTCTTGCGGCCTGCCGAGGCCATGTAGCCCTTGCGCCCACTGCCGCGGGTGAGGATGTCTGCCACTATGCCGCTCTCGCCATATTTGACAGTCGAGAGTACTATCCCCTCTTCCTTTTCTTCCCTCATTATCATAAAGGTAGCTCTTTTCCTCGCTCGGCGTCGCCCACTTCGAATGTGATGCTCTTTCCGCGGGCGGCTATGTAGCCCGTCAGGGGCGAGAGGCGGCAATATTGGGCTTCGTCTTCGTCGCCGACTATCGCCCGCACCTCTTTCGCGTCGGTCGTCAGGGCCGCCCAGAAGGCTTTCAGCCCGAGGGGCGAGGCCCCGACGTCTATCCGCCCGTCGCCGTCGGGCCGTTGCGCCGGCTCTTCGGCCGCCGTGCGCAGGAAACGCCGCGCTTGCGCGTACTCGTTGCGTCCGCGATACAGGTAGCCGCGCTCCATCAGGTCGCGGTAGTATATGTTGCCGGGGTTTAGCCGGCTCGCCATGTCGGCAAGGCGGATGGTCATCACTTCTTGCATTTGGCGGGTCACGGCTTTTATCTCGGAGCCGTCCGCTTCTCGCCCAATGCCGATGTCGGGCAGCCGCTCCACTCCGAGGCGGCAGCGCATCAGGTTGAGGGGTTGCAGTTTGGAGACGGCAAGGCCGTTGCCGTAGAAGACTATCGGGCGCAGCGGCAGGCCGAGCTCCGATGCCAAGGCCGCCGCGCCGCGGTGAAACCGGCCTATCTTGCAGTCCGCGCTTCGGCTGCCTTCGGGGAACACCACGATCGAGCATCCCTCGCGCGCCGCTGCGCGGATTTTCTCCCGAGCGGCGTCGGTGAGGCCGTCGCCTACGCTCACGAAGCCCATCGATTCGACGACCGGACCCAGCACGACCGATTTCTCCACCCAGCCCTTGATTATGAAGACTATCTTGTCCGACGAGGCCATCAGCGCCAATATGTCCAAAAACGACTGATGGTTGCATACGACGACGGATTGCCCGCCGCTCTCGACGTCAGGAGTCTCAATCCTCAGAATCGGGCGGCACGCCGCTATGTATGCCTTCATGACCCTGTGGGCCAGCCGCCTCGCCAAGCGTCGACGGCGAGAGCCGTCACGGACCGTCAACCACATCACGGCCGACGCCGTCTGGCATAGCGCGCAAGCCGCGCCGAAGAGGCCGAACGAAGCCAAGCCACGCGCCAGAGAGGCCGCAGTGTAGGGCACGCCACCTTTGCCAGCCGGCCCGCTGATCAGAAGACGGAACAGGACGGGCTGCACCACGAAGCTCGTCACGATGACGGCCAGCAGCCCAAATATCGAAATCAGGCCCAGCGAATGCACCGCCGGATGACGCCCGAACACTTGAGAGCCAAGCCCCGCCATGGCGGCGAACGCGCTCAGCATGATGGCCGTCTTATGGCCTCCCATGACCGTTTTGCCGCGGGAGTAGCCGTTCTGGAGGCCGTCCATTATGAATATCGAGTAGTCGTCGCCCACGCCGAAGATGAAGGTCGAGAGGATGATGTTCACGACGTTGAACTCCACACCGAAAATGGCCATCAGGCCGAGTATTATGACCCAACCCACGACCATCGGCATGAAGGTCAGAAAGAACAGCTCCACGCGCCCGTATGACGCTATGAGCGCCGAAGAGACTATTAGCGAGCTGAGAATCAGCAACCAGTTGAAGTCGTCGACCATGTCGCGCGTGGTGCGGCGGCTGTAGTACCCCATGTCCGCGATAATCGTGTGGGGCGTCTTGTCGAGCTCGGAGAGTATCTCGTCGCGGTTGCCGACTTCCGTCTCAAGCCTGTAGCTGAGCATCATCTTGTCGCCGTCGCGGGTCACCCATTCGGCGAATAATGGCGAGGAGAGTATCTCTTCAGCGCTCAGGCACCGGCCCTCGGCCCTCCGGCCCGCCATGCCGATGAAGCCGTCGAAGGCGTCGGGGGCGAAGCCCATCACGGTTCCGCTGTCGCGCAGCGTCCGCCCAACGGCCTCGAGGCGTTCGGGAGAGAATATCTCGTTCCAGCGCCGCGCGCGGAGGCGGGCCTCTTCCTCCGTCGGCAGGAAGTCGCGGCCCGCCGATTTGGCAAACCTGAGGCCATGCGGCGCGAGGCTGTCTGCGCGTTCTCCGAAGGTGCGGGCGCGCCTGGCGAGCTCCTCGCCGCTCGTCCCGATGACTATGGCCGCCGATTGGTGGCCGCCGATGCCCATCGTCTCGTTCATCACCTTCTGCGATTCGAGCAACGTGTCGTCGCCCTTGTAGTTGAGGGTGGACATGTCGGCGTTGAACTTCACGTCGCCAAAGAAGAAGAGGCACACGACGAATGTCGCGCCTATGGCCGCGGTCAGGGCCTTGTTGCCCGAGTAGTCGTAGCCAGCCATGCGCTCCAAGGCTCTGAGAGCCCATCCGCCGCGCCCCCTGCGGCCCACTTTCATCAGGTGGGGCAGGAAAGTCAGGCAGAACAGCAGGGTCCCGATTAGCGTGAGCGATGCGAAAAGGCCGAGATGCCGCAAGACGGTCGAGCCTGTGAACAGCAGTGAGAGGAACGCCCCTATGGTCGTGATGCTCCCAACGGTCATCGGCCACGCCATTTCGCCAATGAGCTGGCGCACGCTACCCACGTGGAGCCCGTGGGTCACCATGTGGATCGAGTAGCTCAGCCCCAGCCCCATTATCGTCGCGCCAGTGCCCAGGGCCATTTGCGACAGCTCTAAGCCCATGGCCGCCACAACAGCGCCCGCGAAGGCCGCGCCGAACGCCACGGGGATTATCAGCAACACTACCGACCGCACGCTGCGGAACACCAGCAGTAGGGCTACCGTCAAGATGCTCAACGATATCGAGAGGGTCAACATCTCGTCGCTCCTGACGCATTCCGAGTTCGACTCCGTCACCAGCGGCGCCCCGAAGGCGTACACTTTCACGCCGTGGTGGCCGTCTTCGACGTGGAGCTTCTCAATGCTCTCGCCAATCACGCGGCCAAGGCTCGTGCCAGCCCTCCGGCTCATGAAGCCCGACTCTATGTCCATGAACATCAGCAGTCGGCTCCCGTCGGCCGAGAATAGGTAGCCGTCGTCCATGTTGAGCGTCTCGGCAAGGCCCAGGCTGCGAAGGCGTTCCATCACGGGCAGCCCCATCAGCATCGGGTCGCGGCCCAGCATGGGTGCCAGCTCGCTCCCGACCGGCGAGGTCAGGAGGTCTCTTATTGTCCGGAGGCGCGCCGCCGCGCCGGCGGGGGTGAAGGCACTGTCCAGCCGCGCGTAGTCGGCCTCGTTCATCAGTATCGCGAGGTGGCGGTATGCGAAGTCGGCCATCGAGTCAGTCAGTTCCGGACCGTAGTACAGCTCCAGCCGGGCGTCTTCGCCCATTGCGTCCCTAAGCCGTTCCGAGAGCCTTTCGGCCGCCTCGATCAGACGCACGTCTTGCGGCAGGCCGCCAGCCTCTTCGCCGCATTCCAATATCATTGTTATGCGGTCCATGGCTTTCATTCGGCTCAAGATTTCGAGGTCGTGGGCGTCTTTGGCGGGGAAGAAGTCCGCCAAGTTCTCCGATACGTCCATCCGCGTGTCCCCGAAGACGACCGCGGCGACCACGGCCGTCAGTGTCAGCCACAGTCGCCAGCCGCTCTTGCCGAGCCATGCGTATATTTTCATGAAGAATTCGTTCATCGGCGGATTAGCCTTACCACGCCCCATGCCAGCGGCCACGCCGCGATGCCAAGAGCCACGCCCAGCATCACGGAGCCCACACCATACGCCAACGTGTTTCCGCCAATGCTCTCCGCCGTGGCGTCGGCAAGGCTCAGGCGTATCTCAATCCCCAGGGCCCAGCCGCCCAGCCGCATCGCGCCGTAGACAATGAAGGGGATGAGC
>JAFPDB010000278.1 GCA_017390085.1 Bacteroidales bacterium
CGAGTCCTTCCGCGCGTGCTTCGACACCTTCCTTGCCAGCATCCCCTACGACGTCCGCCGCAAGGCCGACGAGCGAGAGCGGGAGCGCGACTTCACCTACACCCTCTACCTGATCTTCCGCATCGCCAGCTGCTACACCACATATATCGAGAAGCGTCAGAGCTACGGCCGGCTCGACTGCGCCATCGTCACCTCCGACAGCGCCTACGTCTTCGAGTTCAAGCTCGACGGCTCGGCGGCCGAGGCACTCGCCCAGATTAACGCCATGGGCTATGCCGACGAGTTCAAGTCCGCGGGCCGGGCGGTATACAAAATAGGCCTCTCCATCTCGTCGGCGACGGGCAGGCTCGCCGACTGGCTGGTAGAGTAGCGGGGGTAATCGTTACACGTAATAGGAAGCTTTTTTTTTCTCTCTACGATATTAGGTCTAAATGGCGGAGTAGAAACAAGCCAAGCAACCATGGATATGAACCCCATGGTCTTTGGCAAAAAACGCGTCTGGTTAACCTGTAGCGAAACTCGTCAGTGCAGGTATTGAGGGGGAATCTTGCCAAACAATAGCGCAATGGACGGCGGCGTGGAAGCAAGAGAGGCCTTTTTAGAAGTGTATCTCATAATCATAGTCGCCCAGGCGAGTTGTGCGGATAAGCTGGTGTTCTGAAAATATCATCTACAATCTGAAAAACAACGTTATGACCGAAGCTGTAAAGATGGCGTCGGCAGATAATGAACGGGGTGCGCTTGTTTAGGCATAAAGTCGTTATGCCCAGGTGAGCCGTTGAGGGCTAGACGGGAAGCAACTGAGCTTTTGATTGATTTTAACGAAAAAGCGGTTGCGTAAGTCATTTTTTTTTTCGTGATTCGTGTCCGCAATCGCTGGCGTAGACGTTGTGCCGCGTATCTGGCCTTTGTGTCAGGCGCTTGGCATTTCTGCACCTCATTAAACTAACGCCAAAAATTCCAAACAGGAATTATGCTCCACCCCGATGAACAATCGAGAAATCGGAGTAGGCGGGGTGTTTTTACGCGCGGTCGTTGCCCAAGTACTTGATTCGGTCCCTAATCTTCCTTGTAGATGAGCAAACGCTTTAAAATCAACAGGTTTTACTTATGGATAAGGTGCTATTGCTATAACAATGCCTACCTGCTATACTTGAAAAGGAATTATCGCAAGCTGAGCAATGTTATCATTGCGCTCAGCGCCCCATACATACTCCTCCGGTGGGCGTCTCTTGCGTTCTACGAATGGGCGATAGGTAAGAAACTGATAGCCGCCAAGGTGGCTAAAGACAATCTGCGACATTTTGACCATGAGATGGCCATGGTCTCCATTTCAAAAAACGAAGGCCCTTATGTCAAGGAATGGATTGAGTTCCACAGGCTTGTAGGCTTCACTAAGTTCTACTTCTATGATAACGAGAGCGAAGACGAGACAGCGCAAGTCATGAAGCCGTATGTCGAGCAAGGGCTCGTAGAATACACCCTGATAAAGGGGAAAGGACGACAGCTCGACGCCTACAACGATGCGATAAAGAAACATAAGGACCAGTGCAGGTGGATGGCATTCCTCGACATGGACGAATACCTCATGCCCGCAAAACCATTCGAGCCTATCGCGAAAGTGGTATCCGAGCTTACGCGGAAAGCTGGAGGCGGCGCGGTAGGTGTCGGAGTGAACTGGTGCATCTATGGCACTTCCCACTTAGAAAAGACGCCTAAGGGTCTCACTTCCGAGAATTTCATATATCGCGGAACGAATAAGCGAAGTGGCAATTATCATATCAAAACGGTATGCAATCCCCGTTTTGTGAAAGACTACATCTCGCCGCACTACCCGCTTTTCAAGGTCGGGGCATATAACGTCAACGATTCCGACGGAGAGAGATTATGGGGCTGGTTCTGCCTCGACGTTAAGTGGCAGAACCTAAGGGTCAACCACTACTATTGCAAATCTAAAGAACAGTATATCAAAAAGATAAGCCGAGGTCTCGGCGACCGCGATGGCTCATATGACACGAGCCGGTTCAACTACTATGACCTCAACGACGAAAAGGACCTCTCCATGATGGTTTACGCGGATGAGTTGAAGAAACGGTTATGATTTGACCTGTTTGTCCATTTAGCGGCGCCTACGGTTTGAGATAGATAAATCAATCAACAGAATTCCAAGACGTCCTCTTGTTCACTGCGTGCGTTATGCGGTTTGTGTGTGGATTACGATTTTTGAGTCGTAGTTTTGGGGTTTTCTTGCCGTCGAGCGTTCTACCTTACAACGCCTAATATGTACTCCGCATTAGCCAATAGCCTTTCTTCTTGACCACAAACATCCCATCCCCCTCCATCGTCCCCCACATCGTACATGCTAAGGTGCTCGACTTCTCCCATTTTGATGTAAACGTTTTGTTTTTTAAGTAATTGGCTTTTTGTATCGCCCCCATCCACCCTCGGGACCCAGAATTATAATGCGGATCGGGCATGACAAGACGCGCTGCTCATACAGCCGCCTATGCCGTATCTTGGGGTTTGCCCCACCCCTAAACTACTTGTCGATATTGAAGTCGGCCTTCCCGATCCTCTCGCCACCGGCGAATATCTCGGCCTCATAGCCGCCGGCCATGAGGTCGCCCATGTCGACGGTGTATACGATGAAGGTCTTGGTGTCCTCGCCGCCATACTCCACTTGGCGGCTGGCGGAGAAGTTAATATCGGTGTCCTCGAAACGGAAAGTGTCTGATTTGGAGTGGAAGAGCAGCTGCCCGTCGGGACGGGTCAGGCGGAGGTAGAGTGTTCGCAGGCCGACTTCAGCCGAGACGTTTTTGGCGATGGTGAATGCCACCCTTATTTTGGCAATCTTGGAGAGGCGGTCCGTGGGCCGGTCTTTCATGTTGAGGGGCGTCACGACAATCTCTTTCGCCTCCAGGCGCGCGGCCACGGTGACTTTCTGAGTCAGGCTCTCGTTTTGCTCTTGCAGGTTGGCGCGCTCGCGGCTCACGTTGGCGAGCTGGCCTTTGATGTCCTTATTCTCGGCGCGGAGGGCGTTGTTGGAGGCGTTGAGCGAGTCGATTTGCGAGATGAAGCTGCGCATCACGGTGCGGAGAGTCGTCAGCTCGCCTTGCAACTCTTTGATTCGTCGGGCGTTGGAGGCTTTGAGGGTCTTGAGTTCCTCGGTCAGCTGCTCCACCCTCGCCCGTTGCTGGCTGACGAGGTTGTCGAGCGAGTCGTTGTCGGAGTGGACTTCTTCGTAGGCCACAGAGAGGTCTTGATAGTCGGTGACGAGTTGTTGGCGCTCTTCGGCGAAGACTTGCGTCATTTCATCCATTTGGCTGTTGCTCCTGACGAGCAGGGCGGCGAGGGTGATAATGACGGCGGCGGCGACGGCCGCGATGATGATTATCTGTTTGTTAGTAATGTTCATGGCATCGCGAAATTAGTCATAAGATGTGAGTTGGCGAAGCCGCAAGGCAGGCAAAAAACGGTTGAGCCCAGCTTGCCGCGTTCGGCAAGACTGGGCTCGGAAAGCACTGTAAATCAAATTATAACTGAAGGCGGTATAGCGTTCCGTTGAACTACCGATTATGAAGAAACTTATTCGAGCGCGGATCCACGGTAGAAGTCGAGGATCTTGACGCGGAAGATGAGATTGTACTTGTATTGGATTCTGTTAGCCAGAGCCGTGAGCCTGTTGGTGCGGGCTTCAGCGTACTCTGTGGAGGAGGACAGCCCTTCGGCATACTTGCCGTCGGCGAGGCGGAAGGCGGCCTCGGCGCTTTCTGACGCGGCCACGCTGCTCTCGTAGGTGGCGCGTGCCGCTATGGCGTTGTAGTAGGCTTGCTGGATCTCTTTGTAGAGCTTTTTGCGTGTGTCTTCAAGCTCGACGAGCGACGAGGTGTAGGTCAGCCGGGCGTCTCGCACGCCGTTGCGCGTGGCGAAGCGGTTGAAGATGGGGATGTTGAGCGAGAGGGCGATGGACTTGTTGAGGTTATTGCTGATCTGGTCGCCAAACGAGTCGACGTCTTGCCCCGAGACGCCGTAGTAGCCCGTCGAGACGTCGGCTTGGAGGTTGAGCGTCGGCGAGTAGGCCCCGCGGGCCACCTTGATTTGCTGCTCGGCGCATTCGGACCTCACTTGCGCCGCGCGGATTGACGCCTTGGCCGTGAGGGCCTCGCCGTAGACCTCGTCGGGCAGTGCGATTTCGGCGAGTATGTCCGACGTGTCGGGCTGCGCCACGTTGAGGCTGTCGGGCGAGCCGAGCTCGAGGAGTTGCGAGAGGTCGAGGAGCGCGAGATTGTAGTCGCCGTCGGCTTTCACGGCCGTCATCTCGTCTTGGGCCACGAGCGAGCGGGCGGCGTAGACTTCGGCCTCGGATGTCTTTCCGTTTTTGAGCAGGGCTTCCTTGCGGGCCAGTTGTGTGCGGCTGAGCTCGGCTTGCTCGGCTGCGGCCGCTGCCACCTCTTTGGCGGAGAGGACCTGAAGGTAGGCCTGCGCCACTTGGATTCCGATGTCTTCCTTTGCGGCCTGGAGGTCCTCTGTGGCGGCGGCGAGGTTGAGCCGCGACACCTTCACGCCGTTGACCGACTGGAGGCCGTCGAAGAGGGTCATCTGGGCAGTGACGGCGAAGCTGGTGTTGCGCGTGTTCTTGTTCTCGTAGGTGTTGTTGATTGTCAGGCCGCGGCCGAAGTCGAAGCGTTGGCCGACGTAGGCCCCGACAGACGGGAGGTTGCGCCCTTTGGCGGTCGAGAGGTCGTTCTCGCGCTGCTCTTTTATTATCTCTCTCTGGCGGATGGTGACGTTGTGCTCGATGGCGTAGTTGACGCAGTCGCTGAGCGTCCAAGCCTTCTCTTGGGCCGAGACTTCGGGTGTGTTGAGCGCGGCGATGGTTACTGCCGCCGCCAAGGTTATGGAAAGACGATGATTCATGACGGAAAGGTGAAAGTATGGAATGATTCTGAGGGGCTATCGCTCTGGTCCTCAGCGCTCATGGCGTGAGCCGGCCTCGATGCGGCTGTGGCACGTGTTGCGGAAGTCCGACATGTCGGGGCGGCGCGAGGAGCGCGGCTCTTTGATGTCGAGATGTGAGCCGAAGCGAGGGCCGATAAGGTTGTCGGTGCCGTCGAAGGCGGACTTGCGCATGGTGGCCCTGGGCGCAGGGGCGGCCACTGCCTCGACCTGGCGCTCGGGCTGCGGCTGAGCCTCGGCCTCCACTTCGGCGGTCTGGCACTTCTGCTTGTTTTGGGCGGTCTGGACATTGTCGGCCATTGCGGCGCTGGAGATTGTGAACATTGCGATTGCCATTGCGGCGGATGTGAAGTAATTGGTTTTCATATCTGGTACTGATTAAGAAGTTGTGGAATTTTTTAGGTGGGAAAAAGTGGGGAGAAAAGGTTGTTGTCTATTGCTGATTGTGTTGTCTACTTGACTTCTGATTTGCGGAGCTTGTCGCCCTCGGCCACTCCGCTCTTGACCTCGATGTTGACGCCGTCGCTGAGCCCGAGCTTGACTTCGCGGCGGTCGAACTTTTGCGCCGGCACGGTGTCGGTAAGGGTGTAGACGAAGGACGTGTCGCCTTTGAACTCGATGACGCTCTCGGGAATCCGTACGACGTCTTTGGCCGATTTGAGTACGATGGTGGCGTTGGCGCTGTATCCGGAGCGGAGGGTCACGGAGTCGGGGACGGCGATGGCGGCCTTGATTTCGAACTTGTTGGCTCCGTTCTCCTCTTCTCCCTTGGGCGAGATGAACTCGAGCTTGGCGTTGAGCGACACGTCCTGTAGGGCGCCTATGGTAATCTTGACCGGCATGCCCTCATGGATTCTGCCCACCTCGGTCTCGTCGATTTTGCCTTTGAAGATGAGGTCCGTCATGTCGGCCACGGTGGCGATGGTTGTGCCGTCGTTGAAGGTGTTGCTCATGATGACGGAGTTGCCGACCTTGACTGGCACGTCGAGCACGAGGCCCGTGATTGTGGAGCGGATGAAGGTGCTGCTGAGCGAGGCGTTGCTCTTGGAGATTCCCTCCTTGACGATGTCGAGGTTGTCGTCGGCGGCGAGTTTCTCCTCTTCGGCCTGGCGGAGGGCGACCTCGGCTTTCTCGAACTCCTCGGCGCTGACGAGCTTCTGTTCGCGGAGGCTCTCCATGCGGGCGAAGTCGGTTTTAGCTTGCTTGAGGGAGATCTCGGCGAGGCGGACGCGGCTTTGCGCCGCGTTGAGCGAGCTCATCTCGGGAATCACTTTCACTTTGGCGATGACCTCGCCCTCCTTGACGGTCTCGCCCTCCTCTTTGTAGAGCTCGGCTATGATGCCGGAGATTTGGGGCTTGATGGCGATCTCGTCGCGCGGCTCGATTTTGCCTGTGGCCACTGTGGTTTGCTCGATGTCGCCGCGTGTGGCCGTCTCGGTGGCGTAGGTCAACTCTTTGGGTTGCGATTTTTGGAAGAGGAAGACGAACGTTCCGATGAAGATGGCGGCTATGATTATGGCCAGGGCTATTTTCAGAAACTTTTTCATTGTCGTATGTTGTGAGGTATGAAACTATTTTTGTTTTTGATGTAGGTTCCGTGTTATTCGTCGCGCATGGCGTCGACGGGCTTGATTGACATGGCCCTGTATGCCGGGGCGAGGCCGGCCACGATTCCGAGAGCCACGATTATCGCGAGCATCCCCAGCGCGCCCCCGAAGGAGACTTGGAATCCGTAGGAACCGCCGTTTTCGGGGACCACGCTCGAGTCGATGCACGATAGGACTCCGACCCCGGCGCAAATGCCTATCATTCCGGCGAATATCGTCAGCACGACGCTCTCGGCCATGATTTGCAGCAAGATGTCTCGCGGCTGCGCTCCGATGGCCCGGCGGATGCCGATCTCTGTGGTGCGCTCGCGGACCGTCACCATCATGATGTTCGACACGCCTATTATTCCGGCGATGAGGGTGCCCATTCCGACGAGGATTATCAGGAAGCGGATGCCGATGAAGAGGTTGTCGACCATGGCGAACATCGTCTCGGCGTCGAGGAAGAAGATGGCCTGCTTGTCGGTCGGGGCTATGTAGTGGATTTCCTTGATGAGCTCCTCAATCTTGGGCTTGACGTCGGAAACAGAGTAGCCGGGCTTGACGGTCATGTTGATCACGTCGAGGTCGTTGCCGACGTTGTAGGCGGTCTGGAAGACGGAGTAGGGGAGCATGACCTGGTCGGCGGCGTCGCCCTGGATGTTGATGTTGGCCGTGGATTCCGAGACTCCGATGACGCGGTAGTTGATTCCGTCGACTTTTATGAGCGCCCCGCAGGGGTCGACACCCTTGTCGAAGAGGCCTTCGTAGACCCTCTTGCCCAGGACGCATACTTTGCGGCGGTCGCGGATGTCGACTTCGTTGATGAAGCGCCCGTAGGTGATGTTTTGCGCCTCGATGGCCGTGTATTCGGGGAAGAGGCCTTTGACGGAGCAATCCGTCTTGCGGTCGGCGTGGATGGCCTGGTTGCCCCAGCGGCAGATGGTGGCCGTGATGACGTCGACGCCCTCGACGTTTTGCTTGATGGTCTTCATGTCGGCTACCTGGAGCGTCCACCAGCGGCCTTTGAGGAATCCTTTGTACGACTCGCTGGTGGGTTGCGAGGCCAGAAAGCAGGAGTTTGTGGCGAAGCCCTCGAAATTCTCCTTCATGTTGTTCTGGAACCCGTTGCCGCCCCCCATGAGGGTCACGAGCATGAATATTCCCCAGAAGACGCCGAAGGCCGTGAGCAGGCTGCGCGACTTGTTGCGCGTCAGCGTGGCCATTATCTCTTCTACAGTATCTCTGTCGATTCTCATTTCTCTGTCGATGTTAGGAAATCGTTAGTCTGCCCTGAGGGCTTCGATGGGTTTGATGCTGACGGCCTTTTGGGCGGGTATGAACCCGGCTATGGTGCCGGCCACGACGAGTGTGAGTGTGGCGCCGATGGCCGTCGAGAGGTCGACTGTCGGGTTGGTGAAGACGGTTGCCGAGTCCACTCCGTTGTCCATGACGCTGTTGCCCATTATGAAGTTGGCCAGCTCGGTCACGCCGATTCCCGCCACCATGCCTATGTAGCCGAAGAATGTCGTGATGACTACGCTCTCGGCCAGGACGAGCGCGAGAATCTGCCGGGGTTTGGCGCCCAGCGCCTTGCGGATGCCGAACTCGCGTGTGCGCTCCTTGACGGTGATGAGCATGATGTTCGATATGCCGACGACACCGCTAACGAGAGTGAAGAGGCCGATGACCCAGAGGGCGGTGTTGAGCATCGAGTTGCCGGTCTGCGTCTGGAGGTATTGGGTCATGCGGTTCCAGAAGTACACTGCGCTCTTGTCGTCGGGGTCGAAACGGTGTGTCTCGCCGAGTTTTTTGCGGAGCTCGTCCTCGAAAGCCTCGTTGGCGGGCACGGAGGTCAAGCCGTTGGTCGTGAAGGCGTAGTTGTCGAGGTAGAGGTCTTTGGAGTAGATGACCTGCATTGTCGAGAATGGGATTATGGCGTTGTCGAAGCCCATCGACCTGTCGGCCTTGTAGACGCCCACCACTTTGTAGGCGAAGCCGTCGATGGTGACGTACTCGCCAATCGGGTTTCCGTCTTTGCCCCAGAGGATGTCTTCCGCCTTGTCGCTCAGCACCACCACTTTACGCTTCTCCTTGATGTCGATTTCGTCAATGTAGCGGCCTTTGAGAATCTCCACTTTCTCGATTTTCAGCTGGGCCGGGAAGAAGCCGGCGAGTTTGGCTTTAGCGTAGTCCTGCTTATAGCAAACCTCGTAGGTCTGGTTGGAGACGAGCTGCGCGGAGATGTCCTCGACGATGTCGGGGAAGGTGTTCGAGACGATGTCGAGGTCGCGGCTCTCAAGCCCTACGAAACGCCCCTTGTCGAAGCCGTCGTAGGCGATGCTTGTCCAGCCGGGGAATACTTTGACGGAGTTGAGCGCTCGTTTGTTGGAGTTGACGAGGAAGGCGTTGATGAGTCCGTTGCCGGCGCCGAGCAGCACTATGAGGATGAAGATGCCCCACGCCACGGCGAAACCCGTGAGGGCTGTGCGCAGCTTGTTGCGGCGTATGGCGTTCCATATTTCTTGGATGATGTCGATCATGGCTTTTGAGCTATTTCATGTAGCCGTTCTGCCCGAATGGCGAGGCGTCGTGGTTGAGGTTCTCTTCGATGCTGCCGATGAGGCCGTCCTTGATGTGGATGATCTTGTCGGTCTGGTTGGCCACGCCGCTCTCGTGGGTGACGACGACTATGGTGAGGCCTTTCTCTTTGTGGAGGTTCTTGAGGATTTCCATCACCTCGACCGAGGTCTTGCTGTCGAGCGCGCCCGTGGGCTCGTCGGCCAGGATGATTTGCGGGTTGGTTATCAGGGCGCGGGCTATGGCCACCCTCTGCTTCTGGCCGCCCGACATCTCGTTTGGCATGTGGGTTGCCCATTCGGCCAGGCCGAGCTTGTCGAGATACTCCATGGCCAAAGTGTTGCGCTTGCGCCGGCTCACGCCTTGGTAGAAGAGGGGGAGGGCGACGTTCTCCATGGCGTTTTTGAACGATATGAGGTTGAAAGACTGGAAGATGAAGCCTATCAGACGGTTGCGGTACTCTGCGCTTTTCGATTCGCTAAGGTTCTTGACGAGGGTGCTGGCGAGGCGGTATTCGCCGGTGTCGTAGTTGTCGAGGATGCCCAGGATGTTGAGCAGCGTGGACTTGCCCGAGCCCGAGGCACCCATTATTGAGACGAACTCCCCCTCCTCAATGTCGAGCGATATGCCCTTCAAGACGTGGAGCGGTTGCCCGTTGTTGTACGTCTTATTTATGTCCTTAAGATGAATCATTGCCATAGAGCAAGGTTGTTTAGGTGTAATAGTGTTGTATGACACCGCAAATGTATACATAAACTTAAAATCAGCAATACCAAGGGCGGAAAAATTTTTCCCTGAATTGAGTTTTTTCTTAGCCTGAGGGGTGCGGCTTTGGATTAAGTCGCAGAGGGATAGTGTGTTAAGAAATGAGAGTGGGAACCCTTCGCCTGGCGTGGTTGTTCTTATGGCGGTTTTCGGGGGGGGCGTTTGAAGGGCGTTTAAGAGGTGTTTGAAGGGCGTGTCGAAGGGGCGCTCGCGCTCTTTAGCGTGAGAATTCGGATACGCTACCACGCCCCCCTCCGCTTGGCGGGGGGGGGGGAGTGTTGCTCGGGTTTTGTGGAAGGTGAGGGACGCCCCGCCCTACTTCTTGTCGTCGGGGCGAATGTAGTCGTCGGGGCGAATGTAGTCGTCGGCGCGCTTGGGGTTCATGGGGAACCAGCCTTTCAGGACGCGTTTGCGTTGCTCAAATATCTCCAGAATGGACCAGAAACAGGAAAAGGAGACGACGCCCAGGGCCGTGGAGCCGATGGTGCTCTCGACGAATAGCGACATTGCGCAGGCGGCTATGCCGGCCAGGGCGAAGGCCAACCAGCAGCGGGTGCCAAAATAGTATTCGGCCTTGATGACGATGGGGTGGAAGAGGCCTATGACGAGGAACGTGGAGGCTCCGATTATGAGACCGTCGAGATTGATTTCCATGATATTTGGGGGTGATGTGCCTGACGTTGATAATCAAGTGTTTGCCGCATAGAGCCTCACCCATTCGAAGAGAGCTACGGCGGCGGCTTGCGAGACGTTCATGCTCGTGTCCGGCCCGGTCATGGGGATGTAGCGGTGCTGGCAGCAGAGGGCCAGGGCCTCGGGCGAAACGCCATGCACTTCGCTTCCGACGACGAGGGCCACGCGCCTCGGGAGCGGCTCGGAGTATAGGCTTCGGGCTTGTGGCGAGGTCTCGATGGCGACGAAATAATAGTCGGGCGGGATGGCGGCTGCGAGGCCTTCGACCGTGGTGCGGATGAGCCGGACGTAATCCCAGGCCATGCATGCCGTGCGGCGGATTTTGTTCTCGCGCATCTCGTCGGAATTGGTGAGCACAACTGTCGTGCTGCCGACGTTGGCCGCCAGGCGTATGAGCGCGCCCACGTTCTCGGGCGTCCGCAGTCCGTCGGCCACGATTATGGGTGGGAAGTCCGGGGGGGTGATGGTCCCGGGGGCGAAGAGCTGGCGCGAATCGTTGAGTTTCATTGCGCTGGGGTGAGCTTGGCGGGGTCGGGGGCGGAGCAGGCTATGGGCGTGAGGCCGAGTTTCGCGCCCTCGGCGAGCATGAGGTCGTAGGCCTCGGCGTAGTCGTTGCGAATAAGGCCGTCGAGAATGGCCTCTTTTATGGCCTCTTTTATGATGCCGACGGGGCGGCTTGGGGCTATGCCGAATGTTTTCATGACCTCCTCGCCCGTGACGGGTGGCTGGAAGTTGCGCACGTGGTCTTTCTCCTCAATCTCTTTCATCTTGCGGCGGACGATCTTGAAGTTGCGCAGGAAGCGTTGGACGCGCTCTTCGTTGCGGCTCGTGATGTCGGCCTCGCAGAGGGTCATGAGGGCCTCGACGTCGTCGCCGGCCTCGAAGAGGAGGCGTCGGACGGCCGAGTCGGTGACAATGTCCTCGCTCAGGACGATGGGCCTCATGTGGAGGTTGACGAGCTTCTGCACGAATTTCAGAGGTTCGCCCAGAGGGAGTTTGAGCCGGGTGAAGATTTTGGGCAACATCTTGGCGCCCACATAGTTGTGATTTTGGAACGTCCAGCCGACCCCTTCGACGAAACGTTTTGTGCGTGGCTTGCCGATGTCGTGGAAGAGCGCCGCCCAACGTAGCCAGACGTCTGTCGACTCGGCTGCGACGGCGTCGAGGACCTGCATTGTGTGGGCGAAGTTGTCCTTATGGGCGAATTTGCCGCGCTTCTCCACGCCCCGCATGGCGGCCAGCTCGGGCAGTATGAATTTGAGGAGCCCCACTTTGTCGAGGAGTTTCCACGTGAGCGAGGGCGAGGCGGCCGTCTCCATGGATTTCATGAGCTCCTCTGTTATGCGCTCTTGCGATATTATCTCAATCCGCGGGGCCATGCGTTTCATTCCTTCGAGTGTGGCCTCTTCGATAGAGAAGCCGAGACGAGTGGCGAAACGTATTCCGCGAAGCATTCGCAGGGGGTCGTCGGAGAATGTTACGTCGGGGTCGAGCGGGGTGCGGATGATGCCCGCCCTCAGGTCGTCGACGCCGCGGAAGGGGTCGACAATGTCGCCAAAAGTGGCGGGGTTGAGGCTCAGTGCGAGCGCGTTGATGGTGAAGTCGCGCCGTCGCTGGTCGTCTTCGATTGTGCCGTCTTCGACAATCGGTTTGCGCGAGTCGGCGCGGTAGGATTCTTTACGGGCGCCGACGAACTCGATTTCCGCGCCGCCGACCTTTATCATGGCCGTGCCGAACGACTTGAATACCGACAGGTGTGAGCCAGGGAAGCGTCGGGCGACCGAGGTGGCCAATTCGATTCCGCTGCCCTGGACCACAATGTCTATGTCTTGCGACGGGATGCCGAGGAGCAGATCCCTGACGAAGCCGCCTATAACGAATGCCGGTCGCCCCGTGAGGTCGACGATGTCGCGGACAACGCCGAAAACCTTGTGCCTCAGGGCCTCGCGGTAGTTGTTCTTGATGGGGTTGTTCTCCAAAATTCTCGCCTCCTATTCAGCTTCTATCCGTTGGGCGATGAGGTACTTGTTGCGGTCGGGGGCGTTGCGCGTGACGAGTTCCGCGACAAACCCGGTGAGGAATAGTTGGGTGCCAAGAATCATGAAGACGAGGGCGAAATAGAAATAGGGGCTCGACGTGACGAGGGGCGCGCTGGCGCCATGGTAGACGAACCAGAGTTTTTTTGCCCCCAGCCATCCGGCGGCTAAGAAGCCGAGCAGGAACATGAGCGAGCCGAGGGAGCCGAAGAGGTGCATGGGGCGTTTGCCGAATTTGCCCATGAACGTTACGGAGAGCAGGTCGAGGAAGCCCTTTATGGTGCGCTCGATTCCGAACTTTGAGTGTCCGAACTTGCGCTCGTAGTGGCGGACGACCCTCTCGCCAATCTTGCCGAAGCCGGCCTCCTGGGCCAGGAGGGGGACGTAGCGGTGCATCTCGCCGTATATCTCGATTGTCTTGACGACGTCGGACTTGTAAGCCTTCAGCCCGCAATTGAAGTCGTGGAGCTTGATGCCGGAGATTGTCCTTACGACGCGGTTGAATATTTTGGATGGGAGTGTTTTGGATATGGGGTCGTGCCGGACTTTTTTCCATCCGCTGACCATGTCGTAGCCGTCGCGCAGGATCATGTCCATCAGTGGCGGTATCTCGTCGGGGCTGTCTTGCAGGTCGGCGTCCATGGTGATGACCACCCGCCCGCGCGCGGCTGCGAACCCCTCGCTGAGGGCGGCGCTCTTGCCGTAATTGCGGCGGAAACGTATGCCAAGAATGCGGCTGTCGGCCTGATGGAGCTGTTCGACCTTGGCCCAGGAGCCGTCAGAACTGCCGTCGTCGACGATAATGACTTCGTAGGAGTAGTCTGTCGTCTGCATAACTCTGGCGATCCATGCGGTAAGTTCGCCGAGGCTCTCCTCTTCGTTGTAGGAGGGGACGACAATGGACAAATCTATCATCGTGGTGTGATAAAAGCGTGTAAAAAGACAGCGGCAAAGGTAAGGAATGAAATCGAGAAACCGTCAAAAAGTGCCCTTCGGCGCGTAGGAAGTGGTGGGGACGGTCTTCTTGACGATGTTGCGCGCCTCGGCGACGCTGAGGACCTCGCCTGCGGCCATGGCCTGGATCATCATGTTGCCGATGGCGGCGGCGTTGTCGGGGCCGGCTTTGACGGGGAGTCCCGTGGCGTCGGCAAGCAGTTGGCATAGGATGCCGCCGCATGGGTTAGGTCCCAGTATTACGATTTCGTTGACTGTCTGGCGGGCTGCCGTCGCCACTTGCCGCAGGACCTCGGCGTGCCTGTTGGCCACGCTCATGAGCAGGCATTTGAGGACCTCCGCTTTAGTCTCTGGCGGGCGTTGGGCGGTGCGCTCGCAGATGAGTTTTATGAGGCGGATGATCTGGACGGGGTCGGCAAATGCCTCGCTGTCGGGGTCGAAGATGCTGCGCATGTGGCTTGCGGAGAGGACCATTTGGCGCGCATCGGCGCGCGAGAATGTCAGCCCCCACTCGTCGTAGCACTTTTTGAGCAGTCGCGTCCCGCCCGTGAGCTTGTGGACGATGAAGTTTCCGCTTGCGCCGCAGGCGTTGCTGATGTCAAGTGTTTGAGCTTGGGAGCCTGTCACGGGTTTACGCGACTCTATGCCCACGGCGGCAGAGTGTCCCGTGAAGACGAAAGCCGAGTTGTCTTCCATGGGGGCTGCGGCCACGGCCGAGGCCAGGTCGTAGCCCGCGACGGTCACGACCGGAACGCCCGGGAGGCCCGTGAGCTTTTGCACTTGGTCCGACAGTCTGCCCACGATCATGCCCGGCGAGACGAAAGCCCCGAAGTTTTGTGGCGAGAGGCCGAGCGTCATGAGGGCCTTGGGGTCGAGTCCGCTGGTCGAGATGTTGACGAGGGCGGAGCTGCCCGCCGTGGTCGACTCGGTGACCATGACGCCCGTGAGC
>JAFPDB010000279.1 GCA_017390085.1 Bacteroidales bacterium
GCCGCTGCCGTAGCCCATGGACCAGAGGACATTAGCGTTTGGGAAAGCCGCCTTGACGCCTTGGAGGGGAGAAATCTCGTGAAGGCCTTTAAGCTCTGAAGAGCCGCCTCCGAGCATGGAACGCGTGGCATTCTCGCCGATTACGGCTATTGTCTTTGTGGTGTTGGGATCGATGGGGAGGATGTCACCCTCGTTCTTAAGGAGCGTTATGCCTTCGCGGGCGACATTGAGGGCTGTCTGGAAATGCTCGGGGCTGCCCTTGGAGCCGTGTGGGCGGTGTTTGGCCATGTTGGTTCGGAACATGAGTCGGAGGATGTTCCTAGCCTTCTGGTCGAGCGTCTCCATGGGAATCTCGCCGGCTTTGAGGGCCTTGATGTAGGGTTTGGCGAGGTAGTAGTCGTCGTAGGCGAACTTGGCGCTTACGGTGAAGCCGTTGGTGTAGGTTCCCATCTCGATGTCGAGCCCGTTGTTGGCGGCCTCGACGGTATTGGTGGCACCACCCCAGTCGGTGACGAGGCATCCGTCGAAGCCCCACTCGCCTCGGAGAATATCGTTGAGCTTCTTGTTGTGGCAGCAATGCTGGCCGTCGTAGAGATTATAGCTTCCCATGATGGACCAGGCTCCGGCCTCTTTGACAGCGGCCTCGTAGGGGGGGAGGTATATTTCGCGTAGCGCGCGGTCGGAGACATGGACATCGACGAGTGTGCGCCACTGCTCTTGATTGTTGAGCGCGAAATGTTTGACGCAAACGGCGACCGTCTGCTCCTGCATGGCCTTGATGTAGGGTACGCACATCTTGGCGGCGAGGAATGGGTCCTCGCCCATGTACTCGAAGTTGCGGCCGTTGAGTGGCGTACGGTAGATTTCGACTCCTGGGCCGAGCATGACATCTTTCTTACGGTAGAGAGCCTCCTCGGCCACGGCCTTGCCGTAGGCGGCTGAGAGTTCGGGGTTGAAAGAGGCCGCGAGAGAGGAGAGGGCGGGGAAAGCCGTGCAGGAGTCGTTGGTCCATCCGGCGTAGCCCCAATCGTCCCAATTGACCTCGGCGCGGACGCCGTGAGGGCCGTCGGAATACCATAGCTCGGGGATTCCGAGGCGCGGCACGCCCGGTGTGCTGAACTTGGACTGCGCGTGGCAGAGGGCGACCTTCTCCTCGAGCGTCAGCTGCGGAAGAATCTCATTGATTTTAGCCTCAATCTCGGCATCGGTCCATTTATCTGCCTCTTGGGGTTCGCCACCCGGCTGTGCGGAACAAGCTATTAGGGCGAGCGCGGTAAGCGATAAGAGAGAGTATTTCATGTGTATCTTTTTGAAAAGCTCCCTTACGGCAAGCACCGCAAGGGAGCGTATGACTGATTTAGGCGTGTTTAGAGGGAGACTTTGACCTCGGAGCCGTCGTAGGCGACGGCTTTGCCCTGGACATCGACATCGACGGAGGCGGGGGACTCGGGCGAGACAAGAACTACGTTGAAAGAACGGTTCTTGAGCATACCGTTGAACTCTCCTCGGCGTTGGGCGATGGTGAGGGTTCGGGTGGCATCGTCGTAGGAGAAGTCAATGAAGGCGGCTTTTCCTTTCTCGTAGTTGTAGTTGGTGCCTTCGTCTTCGTAGAGAGTGAACTTGCCGTCTTTTCCGGCGAAGACATAGAGGGTGATATTCTCGGGCTTCTTCTGGTCGGACCATTGCATGGCAGGGCCGGTGGTGATGATGGAGCCAGCTGGAACGAAGATAGGCGTCTTCTCGAAAGGAGCGTCGGCGGTGATGGTCTGTCCGCCGTCGAAGGCCTTGCCAGTGTAGAAATCGTACCATTTGGCGCCGGCAGGGAGGTAGACCTCGCGTGTGCGGGCCCCGTAGGAGTAGACGGGGTTGACCATGATGGCCGGGCCGAAGAGGAACTGGTCTCCGATGGCGTTGACCTTGGTGTCGGCGGTGAAGTCCATGACGAGGGGTCGCATGATGGTGTAGTCGTTATGGTAGGTCATGCCCGCGAGGCTGTAGATGTAGGGCATGAGGCGATAACGGAGGTTGGAGTAGTAGAGGATGGAGTTGTAGGCAGGCTCTCCTTCGGGCGCGATGTTCCAAGGCTCTCGTGTGGGGTATTGTCCGTGTGCGCGATAGAGGGGGCAGAAGGCGCCCCATTGGTACCAGCGTGCTTGAAGCTCACGCCACTCCTTGAGGTCCTCATTCACCTTGCCCGTCTCGTTGAAAATTGCGAAGGCGGCCTCATGGCGCTTCTCGACACAGAAACCGCCGATATCCATGGTCCAGTAGGGCACGCCGGAGACGGCGAAGTTGAGGCCGGCTGAGATTTGCGCCTTCATGTCCTCCCAACGAGAGGCTATGTCGCCGCTCCAAGAGGCTGTGCTGTAGCGTTGGAGTCCAGCGAAGCCGGAACGCGTGAGCAGGAAGATACGCGAGGAGTCGTTGACGGAGCGTTGGCCATTGTAGATGGCGTCGGCGTTGACGATGGAATAGGCGTTGAAGTATTTGGCCGAGGGGCCGAGAGCGGTGGGTCCGCAGAGGTCCTTACGGTACTGTGTGGGTGTGCAGTCGCGGACATTGGGTTCGGAAGCGTCCATCCACCAGGCGTCGATGCCGAACTTGTAGAGATGCTCGTTCATCTGATTCCAGAAGAGCTTTCGGGCGTCGGCGGAGTAGGCGTCGTAGAAAGAGTAGTGATAGCCGGGTCCGACCCAGTCGCGGAGGCTGTCTTGTACGGAGCGCTCGTAGGTCCAGCCGTGGGCTTTGAACTCCTTGTAGTGTTCGGTATTGGTGTAGAACTTGGGCCATACGGAGATCATGAAACGCGCGTTCATGGCGTGGACGGAATCGAGCATGGCTTGGGGGTCGGCGAAACGGGCGGGGTCGAAATCGTGGGCGCCCCATTGGTCCTCCTCCCAATAGTTCCAGTCGAGGACGATGTTGTCGAGTGGGATGTTGTGGTCGCGGAAATACTTGACAGTGGAGAGGATGTCGTCTTGTGTCTTGTACCTCTCACGGCTTTGCCAGAAGCCCATGACCCATTTGGCCATGATGGGGCTTTTGCCGGTGAGGGTTCGGTAGCCGCTTATGACGGCGTCCATGTTGTCGCCCTTGATGAAGTAGTAGTCTTCTTGGTTGCCAATCTCGCTCCAGAGGGCGAGTTTAGACTGCTCTTGGTCGGGCACGGGAGAGAGGGCTCGGAGTGCGCAGTAGCTCTCTCCGCCGTCGGGCTTCCAGTCGATGTGGATCTTGACCTTTTTTCCCTTCTCGAGATTGAGGTTGAACTTGCGGCTATTGGGATTCCATGCGGTACGCCAAATTTCGGGGAAGAGCTCCTTATCGTCGATGAAGACGCGGGTGTAGCCGGCGTAGTAGATCAGGAATCGGTAGGTTCCGGACTCGCTGGGCTCGAGGTAGCCGTCGAAGTCGACATCGGCGCCCATGAGTGGGAAGCCTTCGGGGAGGTATTTCTTATTGGCGAGGATGTCGGCGAAATAGAGGAAAGGCTCGACGCGGTCGAGGGGCTTGGCGCCTGTCTTGGTGTCGGGGGTCCAGTGGCTGGAGAGTCCGCCCTCGTTTCCGTCTTTGTCGTAGACTTTGAAGACGTCGTTGAGCTGTGCGTAGTCGCGCTGGTCGCCCCATCGGGAGAGGGAGTTATTGTCCCAAAGCACGCCGTAGCCCTTGTTGGAGACGAAGAATGGGATGGAGATTTTGGTGTTGTACTGGTAAAGCTCCTCGTTCTTGCCGCGGTAGTTGAACTCGTCGGCCTGATGCTGTCCGAGTCCGTAGATGGCGTCGTCGGAGCCCGGAATCCATTTTTGGCGGAAGGAGAGACCGGGGGTTCCTTCGATTGTCGTGTCGTTGATGACGCGGCCGTCCTCGCGGAGGATTGGAGTGCCGTCGAGATTGAGGAAGGCGACGTTGCCAGTCTTTTTGCAGACAACGGCTTTCATGGCAGCCGTCTCAATAGTTATTGTGGACTCGTCTTCGGAAGTCTTGAAACCTGTGAACTTGCCCTGCGGGACGACCATGAGGCTTTGGTCCTTGTCGAAGACGCCGCCCGGGTTGATTGCGGAAACGCGGATGATGTTGTCGTTAACGACTTGGAGGCGCAGCTGCTTGCCGTCTTGGAGAGTGAGCAAGGTGTCGTCGGTACTGTTTTGCCCGCTTTGGCAAGAAGCGAGGAAGGCGATTGCCGAGAGGGCTAGCACATTGGGCTGCCATCGGAGAGCCTTATTGAAGATCGACTTTAATATCATATTTGTATAGATTAACTTGATTTTACTTTTTAACCCTACAC
>JAFPDB010000280.1 GCA_017390085.1 Bacteroidales bacterium
ACTTCGCGTTTGTTGAGAGAGATAACTTCGCCTTCGACGACATCTTTCTCTTTGAGAGATGAGAGTGTCTTGTCGTATTGTTGGATCTCCTTCTCTTTCTCGGCGGAGGAGACTACGATTCCGCCGTTCTCAAGGGCATCCCAATCGAAATTTTCGACACCCTGCTGAAATTCACTCATTATTAGAACGTTAAAACAAATTAATGGTTAGACTTTATCGATTGAATAAATCTTGGCGCGAATGTATGGAATCTTTTCTGACAAAATGCGTTATGAGGGGAGGAAATTGGGATTTTTTTTTGCGTTAGGGGGCGAGTAGGGAGCGGCGTAAACTATAATACTCCCCAGAATTAAGACAACGGCAAAGACATATTTTTGCAACCAAAACTTAATTCGGAATGGGAAGAAGAAGCAAATACGACGCCTCGTTCAAGACGAAGGTCGTCCTGGAGGCTCTTAAGGAGCAGGAGACGTTGGCCTCGCTGTGCCAGAAGTATGGAGTGGCTCCAAGGCAGATTACGGAAAGGAAGGCGGAGTTCCTCGCCAAGGCGGCAGCGTGTTCGCCACGCCAGACAAGGAGGGCAAAGAGCTCAAGGAGCTGAAGCGGGCAAACGACAAGCTGCTAAAGAAGGTGGGACAGCTAACGGTCGAGGTCGATTTTTTTGCGGAAGCCTACGAGACACTGTGTCAAAAGAAGCAATAGAGAGTCTTTCAGACCGCCGTCCCGTAGGCATCAGCAGGAATCGCTACTGTGAGCCGGCAGGGCTGAACCGGACCAGCTATTACTACAAGCGCAAGGGCGAGAGTGACGTGAACCAGACTGTCATGCGCAAGATTGACGAGTATTACCAGGACCACCCGACGGCAGGGGTCGCAACCATGACCAACATGCTGTACCTACAAGGTTTCACCGTCAACCCGAAACGCGTCAGGCGGCTGCTGCGCAAGATGGGCCTGCAGGCCGTATACCCGCAACGGAAACTTAGCAGACCAGGGCGGGCGGAGTATGTCCACCCGTATCTGCCGCGCGGGCTTCGGGTTGTGAGGCGGAACCAGGTGTGGAGCACGGACATAAGCTACATACCCATGGAGCACGGGTTCATGTACCTGTACGCGATAATAGACGTCTACAGCCGGTACATTGTCGGATGGCGCCTGAGCAACACCCATGAAGGCTCTAACCGCGTAGAGCTGCTTGAGGAGTGCATCCGCAAGCATGGCCGCCCCGAGATCGTCAACACGGACCAGGGGAGCCAATACACCTCGCCGGCGTGGGTCGGGGCTCTCAAATCGCATGGCATAGCCATTAGCAAGGACGGCCGCGGGCGCTGCAAGGACAACATCTGGATTGAGCGCTTCTGGCGCACGATAAAGCAGGAGTACGTGTACCGGTACCCTGAGGCGACTGTCAGCCGACTGCGCGTAGGGATAGGGGCGTACGTCAAGTTCTATAACGAGGAACGGCCACACCAGAGCCTTGGCGACGTGATGGTCCCGGCAAGGATGTACTTCGGGACTGTTGC
>JAFPDB010000029.1 GCA_017390085.1 Bacteroidales bacterium
AACGCCGACATCCTCGCCTGCGCCATTAAAGACGTCTTAAACGGCGACAAGACCAAATTTGAACCCCAAGACGCCGAACAAATCCTGAGAAATTACTTCGCCGCGCTCGAAGAGGCGAAGCACCAAGAAGCCATTTCCGAAGGCAAGGCTTTTCTTGAGAACAACGCCAAACGACCCGAGGTCACGACACTCGAGAGCGGACTCCAATACGAAATCCTGAAAGCAGGCGAAGGCCCTAAGCCCAAAGCCACCGACAAAGTCCGCTGCCACTACCAGGGCACCCTGATCGACGGCACCGTCTTCGACTCCTCCGTCCGCCGCGGGCAGCCAGCCGACTTCTCCGTCAACGGCGTCATAGCCGGCTGGGTCGAGGCCCTGCAGCTCATGCCCGTCGGCTCCAAATGGAAGCTCTACATCCCCTACAACCTCGCCTACGGCCCACGCGGCGCGGGAGGTGCCATACCCCCATACGCCACACTCATTTTCGAGATTGAGCTCATCGAAATCCTCTAACGAGAAGACTTACACACCTGTATTCAGAAAAAGATGAGACACATATTCCCGCTTCTCGCCGCCGCGGCACTCATACTCTCCTCTTGCGGGAGCGGCTTCAACGCCAAACCAAACCTCAAGACAAGCCAAGACTCATTAAGCTACGCTTGTGGAGTCTGTTTGGGAAACACAGCCATTGCTGGTTTAAAAAGATCAATCTATTTTGACACGTTAGATTTCAAGGGCATTGCGAAATCAATAGAGAAAAGCAAGCTCAGCAAAAAACTTGTCGAAGACATTGTAACCAACTTCGGCGACGTAGACCAAGACCTCCTCAAGGAAGGATACCTCGCCCAACTTGCCTACGGCAAAACATCCATGCCAATCGAGCAAGCCAAAGCGATTGTTCATAACGTGGAGGTCAGAAAGCGCCAAGAGCAGCACGCCAAATACATCGCAAACCTCGAAGCCGGCCGCTCGTTCCTCGAGAGCAACCTGAAAAACGAGGGCGTCGACACCATAAACTCGAACCTACAATACAAGATCATCAAAGCGGGCGACGGTCCTAAACCCAAAATAACCGACAAAGTCAAGATCAACTACCGCGGCACGCTTATCGACGGCACCCAATTCGACGCCTCGAAAGAAGGTGAACCCCGCACGTTCCAACTACGCGGCACAATTCGGGGGTGGCAAGAGGCCCTCCTGATGATGCCCGTCGGCTCCAAGTGGCAAATCTTCGTCTCGTCGGACCTCGCCTACCGCTCGAATAAGGTAGGCGACATTATTGAGCCTGGCTCCACGCTCATATTCGACATCGAACTCGTCGAGATAGTAGAGAAATAGACACAAAGACACACTCCCCGCCACGCGGGCGCAATCCCGCATGGCGGGGCTTAATTCCACACCCCACACAAACACCCCCCCACACACACATGAACTCCTACGCGCAAGACATTCATGATGGCGTCAACGCCTAACCTTGCCGCGCAGCCACCCGACTCCCCCAAACGCCTAAGCCTATGAACCTGAACGAAGAGGTGAGATGCGGATACACAGTCTCCGCGCGAATGAAGCAAGTGTGGGACATCCAATTGTGCATCACGCGCAAGATTCTGGAGGTCTGCCAGAAACACGGCATCACGATATGGGCCGACGGCGGCACACTCCTCGGGGCCGTACGCCACAAGGGCTTCATCCCTTGGGACGACGACGTCGACCTCTTCATGACGCGCGAAAACTACGACCGCCTTCTCAAAATTGCGCCTTCGGAGTTCAAGTCGCCTTTCTTCTTCCAATGCGCCTACACCGAGCGTCACTATTGCCGAGGCCACGCACAAGTGAGGTATGACGGCACAACGGCCCTCGTCAAGAACGATGTCGATAGGGGATACCATTGCGGGATATTTGTAGACATTTTCGTCTACGACGCCCTCCCGGCCGACACCCACGAATACGTCCGCCGCATCCTGCGGGCCGAGAGGCTTCGCAAACTTCTCCGCGAAAGGATTGCTGGCAAGCTGAGCCTCTCCGACCCCAAAGGCTCGCTCTTCCACCTCTACACCCTCGCCTATTTCGCTTTCCATCCATTCCGGAGCGTCTTCGCGCGCTTCGACTCCATCTACGCCGCCCGCGACTGCAAACGTTCCACCGTCTACTCATGCCCCGCGTTCGACGTCGCCCTGACCTTCAAAATAACCCGCAAGGCCGAATGGCTTTCAGATACCGTTTGGCTGCCTTTTGAAGACATATCACTCCCCGCCCCTGCCGGCTACGACGAATTGCTTCGAAACCAGTATGGCGACTACATGACTCCCGTCAAAGCCCCATCAATGCACGGCAGCGTCTATCTCGACCCAACTCGCGACTATCGCGACGTAATCCGCGACTTCAAGAGCGGCAAAATCAAAATCGACCAGTAAACCCTTCCCCGCGTGAATTAACGTCGCATGGTTTAAACACATAAATCCAAAATCCCCCAACATTGTGAGACTAACTAATTTCCTCCCCCTGCTCCTCGCACTGACACTCGTCTCGCCAACGGCCCTCGCCGCCCCAAAAGGCAAGAAAGCCGGATGGAAAAAAGGATACTACCAGAACGACTGGCAGATTGGCTACGGATTCAAGTCGTGCATCATGGTCGTCGACGCGCTCTCCGACGTCGAGATGTCCGACGTCACGCAAGCCGACATCATTACCGACAACCGCAAAAGCATCGGCGCCCTGACCGCGCAATACACCCACCGCGCCGGCCAGAAAGTGAGCTTCGGACTCGCAATCTCGTTCGAGCGAACCACCCAAGACTGCATCGTCAAGTTCAAAAGCCTCGAGACGAAAGTGGGCGAGCTGACCAACTCCTACATCAGCGCGACACCGCTCCTGCGCTTCAACTGGGTTGAGGGCAACACAGTCATGTTCTACAGCAAGCTCGCCGCCGGAATCACGTTCATTGGCGACAGCTTCGACAAGACCACCGAAACCGACTACGACATCCAGAGCCAGAAGCAACACTACTTCGGCTACCAGATCTCGCCCGTTGGCCTGATGTTCGGCAAGAAAATCTGCGGATTCATCGAAGCCGGATTCGGCACGCACGGACTCCTGCAAGGCGGCCTCACGTACAAGTTCTAAAACTTCTCAAAACCCTAATACACAACATACTCGCATGAGCAACTCCACATCCGCCATCATCGCCGGAAGGCTGATGGACATCAAGGCCATAAAACTTCAGCCAAACGACCCCTTCACGTGGGCCTCGGGATGGAAATCACCCATCTACTGCGACAACCGTAAGGCCCTCTCCTACGCCGACATACGAACCCTCATCAAGTGCGCATTCGCCGACATCGCCCGCGCAAAATATGCCGACATCGACGTCGTGGCTGGAGTGGCCACGGGAGCCATAGCCCAAGGAGCCCTCGTCGCGGACCTCCTCCAGAAGCCTTTCATCTACGTCCGCTCCGCACCTAAAGACCACGGATTGGCAAACCTCATCGAGGGCGACCTCAAAGCCGGGCAGAAAGTGCTCGTCATCGAGGATCTCATATCCACCGGCGGCAGCTCACTCAAAGCCGTCAACGCCCTCCGCGACGCGGGAGCGCAGGTGGCGGGGATGCTCGCCATCTTCACCTACGGATTCCCAACCGCCACCGAGGCCTTCGAGAAAGCGGGAGTGGAGCTGACCACCCTCAGCAACTACAACGACCTTATCGCCGAGGCCGTCGCGCGCGGCTACGTCTCCCAGGCCGACATCCAGACCCTCCACGAGTGGCGCGAAAGCCCCTCAACGTGGCGACAGTAGTACTACTCGCCACCCAAGCAAAGAAAAGCTCCGCATGGACAAGTACGAAAGCAAAATTAAGGTCGTGAGCGGCTCGCCAGAGTCCATTTTCACGACAATCACAGACCTGGGCAGCCTACAGCGCATCCTCCCCGCCGGATTCGAAGACAAGATAAAGGATCTTCAAATCTCCGAAAACGGGTGCAGCTTCACCGTCAACAACATCGGCAAGGTCTCCATAAGCATAGGCGAGCGCACACCACACTCGCTCGTCAAGTACGTCATTGAGGCCGCCATGTCGCTCACGCTCAACATCTTCGTCCAAATCAAGGAGGCGCCCGGCCCCACTCCCGCCCCCGAGAGCAGAGTCAAGGTGACGCTGACGGGCAACATCCCCTTCATGCTCAAACCGCTCGTCGGCAACCGCCTCCAGGAGGTCGTGGACCGCATCGCGGAGTCCATCGCCTCAAGGCCATTCTAAGCACCCCCTCATGTCCGTAAGCAACAGAACAAGAAACAGCCTGCGCAACAGTGCGTTCGGGCTGTTCTTTTTTTTGGCCTGCCTGGCGCTGAGCTTCTTCTCGAACAGGGCCTTCATCATGAGGCTCGGTTCGGAGATTCTCGGCATGAACACCACCGTCCTCTCCATCCTGGAGATGCTCAACATAGCCGAGCTGGGCGTCGGCGCGGCCCTCGCGAGCCTTCTCTATAAGCCGCTCGCCGAGTCGGACCATCAGACTGTCGTGGAGCTGTCCGCCTTGCAGGGCTGGATCTACAGGCGCGTGGCCGTCTTCATCGTAGTTGGCGCTGGCGCGGCCATGCTCTTCTTCCCGCTGGTCTTCGCCGGGGAAGAGATCCCGCTCGCCTACGCCTACGCCACGTGCATAGTAGTTCTCGGCGGGTCGCTGAGTTCCTACCTGATTAACTACCGCGAGGTGATTCTCGAGGCCGACCAGCGCAAGAGCGACGTCGTCTTGTCCTACCGCCTTCCCCAGATTTTTTGCCTGACCCTGCAAATCCTGGCCATCGAGTTCACCGACCACGGCTACGTCTGGTGGCTCGTCATCCAGATGGCCAACTACGTCGGCACGACGCTCCTGTTGCGACAGCGCATCTTTCGTCGCTACCCCTACGTCGGGCGGATGCGCGTCGACGACCCCGCCTCGCTACGCCACAAGTATCCCGAGGTCTTCCGCCGCATACGTCAGGTTTTCGCCCACCGCATGGCGTTCGTGGTGCTGAGCCGCGTCAGCCCGCTCGTCGTCTACGCCTACACGTCGCTCAGCATGGTGGCCGCCTACACCAACTACATGATTATCTACTCCGCACTGACGTCGCTCACCTCGGCCGTCGTCGACGGCTTTCAGGGCAGCGTGGGCAACCTCGTGGCGAGCGACGACAAAGCCCGCTGCCGACAGACCTTCGACGAGATGCAAGCCGCCCTGTGCCTGGCGGCCGCGGTCGGGAGTTTCGGGTTCTATATGTTTGCCGACGCCTTCGTGGCCCAATGGGTGGGTCGCGACATGGTCATTGGCGGCCCTGCGGTATTGCTTCTCTCCATAATGACCTACATCTCCATCTCGCGCCGCGCCGTGAGCCACTTCACCCAAGCCCACGGCTACTTCGACGACGTGTGGGCCGCCCTGGCGGAGACGGGTCTCAACGTCGGGCTGTCGATTCTTCTTGGCCGTCTGTGGGGGATTAGCGGCGTGCTGACGGGCGTCGTCGCCAGCCTCGTCATAATCGTCTTGCTTTGGAAGCCCTACTACCTGATGCGGGTCAAGGGCGCGGGCGGATTGGGGCGCTATTGGCGTTCGTGGACGCTCTACTTGTTTGAGGCCCTCGCCACGGGATGGCTCGTTTGCAGCGTTTGCCGCGACGTCGCCCCCGCTGGCTCGCTCCCGATGCCGGAGCTATTCCTGCGCATGGCGTGGCAAACATCCATCTACGGATTAATTCTCCTTACGCTTCTTCTGCTGACGAGCCGCGGCATGAGAGCCGCCGCAAGACGCGTCGCCCGGCTCCTTACACGTCGAGCTTAAGGTTAAAGCTCATGCGGTGGATGGGCGTCGGGCCGAGCCGGCGCAGCGCCTCGTAGTGCTCGCACGTCGGGTAGCCCATGTTGTTGCGCCATCCGTAGCCGGGATACTGCTCGTCCATGGCCTCCATATACTCGTCGCGCCACGTCTTGGCAAGCACCGAAGCGGCGGCTATGGAGAGGTATTTGCCGTCGCCCTTGACGACGCACTCGTGACCCACGAGTGCCGCCTCGTCGTGCAGACGCACCTCGCCGGCCTCGCCTTGGCTCTCAAAATCAGTGTAATAGGGGCGGAAACGGTTTCCGTCGATAAGGAGGAAGCCTGGTTGCGGGTCCAATTGCCGTATGGCCCTGTGCATGGCCATTATCGATGCCCGCAAGATGTTCATCTGGTCAATCTCTTCGGCCGAGCATTGCGCCACGGCCCACGCCACGGCCGCCCCCTTGATTATCGGGGCGAGGGCCTTGCGCTGGGCCGCCGTAAGTTTCTTCGAGTCGTCGAGTCCGGGAAGGTCTTCTGGTCTTATGTCGTCGGGCAGGATGACGGCCGCCGCCGCCACGGGTCCCGCCAGAGGGCCGCGCCCCGCCTCGTCGACACCGGCCTCGCGGCGCCCCGCAGCCATAAACGCCAGGAGCGGGACATGGGGCTTGTGGGTCGTCATACCTTGAAGCGGTTGACGAGGGCGTCCATGCGGTCGGCCATGAAAGAGAGGTCGTCGGCGCGGCTGGCAATCTCGTCGGCGTCGGTGGCCGTCTCTTGCGTCACGGTGCTGAGGGTCGAGAGGGCTGTGCTGACCATGTCGATCCCGGAGCTTTGCTCATTGCTGGCCGCCTTGATTTCTGCTATATGGTCGGCCACAGTCCGCAATTGCGGCATTATCTCGTCAATCAGGTTGTTGATGTTCTCGACTCCCGCTATGGTCTTGGTGGCGGTGTCGGTCACGTACATGGAGGTTCGTTTCGTGACGTCGGCCAACCTGCCCACCTCTCGCGCCACGGCCGAGAAGCCCGCGCCCGCTTGCCCCGCCCTCGCCGCCTCGACGGCCGCGTTGAGGCTCAGCAGGTTGGTCTGGTTGACGAGGGAGTTTATGTCTCGGAGCGAGGTTGTTATCTTGCGCGAGTGGTTCATGGTCTCGGTTGCCTTGTCGGCAATGGAGCGCACGAAATCGTCGGTAGCGGCCATCAGCTTGTCGGTCTGGTGGGTGTTGTCGTTGCTGACGTGGACGATGTTGTTCATTTCCTCGAGGCTGGCCGTTATCTCCTCAAGGTTCGTGGCCTGCTTGCTCGAGTTGGAGGCCAGGTTGGCGGAGGTGCGCGTCATCTCGGCTCCCATCCTCTGGAGTGTGGACGACGTCTGCCTCAGGAGGTTGACCGACTCGCGCAGCGACGATTGCAGCCGAACCATGGCTTCGCCGAGGCACTCCACCTCGTCGCCAGTCTTTCGGACCACGACATCTTTAGTCAGGTCGCCCGATGCCATGACCAGCGCGCTGTCGGTCAACAGCTTGAGAGGCCGTGACAGATTGCGGCGCAAGAAAAAGAAGACCAGAAGAATGAGTATGGCGTCGAGAAGAATCGTCACGCCGAGGGTCAGGAATATGACCGATTTCGATATGCTCTGGACGATACCCAAGTCCATCCAAATGTGACTGATTCCGACCATCGTGCCACGGTGGTTGAAGACGGGCGTATAGGAGGAGAAAATAGGTGTGCCGCCCGCCACCTCGGTGAGCGTCACCTGCTTGCCAGTGGCGGCGAGCGTGTCGGCCACCCAACGGTTGGGTATTATCAGGCCATGGATGTCGACGTCGTGGCCGTCGTAGGATGTGGCGGATATCAGGTTGTGGCGGTAGAAGCTCATTTGCGACTGTGTGAGCTTTGCCAAGTCGGTCAGGTAGGCGTCGTCCTCCAGAATGGCGTAGCAGAGCAGTAGCGTCGCCACGGGCTCGCTCGCCGCGTCGCGCAGCTGGCGCACCACCACGAGACCCGCGCCTTTGCCCATCACGTCGGCGCATCCCGAGAAAGCGCGCGTCTGGCACTCTCGCGCCACGTAGCGCATCAGGTCCTTGGTGGCGATGAGCTGTTGCTGGGTGAAGCCCTCGAAGTTCGTCCCGATGAGGTCGAGCTGGTCGTCGACGAGGACGTAGCCGCAATAACGCCTCAGGGCCACGCCGTCTGATAGTATCTTGTTCAGCGGGGCGTAGTCCTTGTCGGAAAGCGATTGGGGTATCTCGGGAAATACTATTGGCAGGTTGGCCGCATACTCTTTAAGCTGGTCCATCTGCGTGTTCCGCAGGTGCTGGACGATGTTCATCTTCTCGGCAATCATGCCCTCGAAGAAGTGGCTCAATATTTTGTCTCGCGACCTTGAGACGCTAACGTTTTGCGCAAGGTTGAGAATGAGCGTGAACACGATAAAGGAGAGGGTTACCTTGGCGAGGACGCTGCGCTTGACGATTCCAGTCGCAGCCTTTACTTTTCCTACTTTTAACTTCATTTTTTGGGGATGCCGCACTCTTGCGCCTACAAAGATAGGTCAAATATCACCACTTAGGAAGCTCAGTTTTCTATTTGTACGCCAATATTAAACAAATCGTATCACCATGCCCCAAGCTGCGAGATTGGTGCGGGTGGGCAATATTTCCTGCAACAGGACCATAGTTTTTTGGGGGATATTTCGTCAGAAATCGATTCATTACCCATGCGACGGGCTTAACAAGCTCCGCATCGTCCGCCATTCGCACAATGCCCTTCAAAGGACTAATATTTCATTTAGTAACCATTCAAGCTCATATAGTTTCTGATTAAAATATTTTCAGCTAAAATAATGCTATTTGCTTGCCATATGCATAAAAACAATTATATTTGCATCATGATTAGCGGAGAGCAAGATTCGTTCTTAGTTCGAGCCAATCAGTCCTAACCTGACTCGACATATAGGAACGGCTCTGGAGACCGCAAAATCCATAACTGTTCTTTTGTAACTAAACCCCCGTCCGACGTGATGTCGGACGGGGGTGTTTCTTTTTCATCAGCCGCCCCGGCAGGTTTCATCGCCCGTGAGGGGGGCGTTCGTCGTCAGAAAAAGACCGTTCGGCGATTAGTCGAACACCACTCCCGTAGTCTGACTACTTTTACATTATTGAAAGCAACAACAGATAACCCCTCTGGCAATGAATAAAAGGCTGACAATCAGGTCCCTCGCTGCCGCACTGGCCGCGATACTGCCCGCCGAATCCATGGCGCAAGCCGACACGGCGCGAGCCTCTGGCCCATGGACGCTCCAGCAGTGCGTCGACTACGCCATGGAGAACAACATCGATGTCAAGAGCGGCTCGCTCTCGCTCGAAGAGGCTCAGCAACAGACCTACGCCACTCGCGGGCAGCTCGTACCGAGCCTCTCGTTCTCGACAGGCCACCAGCTCGGTTGGCGCCCATGGAGCCAAAGTACTGTGGCGCTGAGCGGCGGCACCATGACCTCCACACAGAGCGACAGGACCTACTCGGGCAACTACAACCTCTCCGCCAACTGGACAGTCTGGGACGGCGGCAAGCCCCGCCTCAACATCGCGTCCTCGCGCCTCGACGAGGCCGCGGCCGAGGCTCAAAACATCGCGACGGCCAACAACATAGAGGAGCAGATAGTGCAGTACTACGTCCAGATTCTCTATCAGACCGAAGCCGTGAGCGTGGCCGACAGCACATGGCGCACGAGCGTCGCCCTCCGCGACCGAGGCCGGGAGATGCTCGCCGCGGGCAGCCTATCGCGCGCCGACCTCGCGCAGCTCGAAGCGCAAGCCAGCCAAGACGAGTACTCCCTCGTCAGCGCCACGACGCAGCTCGCCACCTACAAGATGCAGCTCAAGCAAATTCTCGAAATAATTAGGACACAAGATTTTGACGTCGCCACGCCCGACATAGCAGACGACAAAGTACTCGAGCCTCTGCCCGCGGTGGACGACGTCTTCGCGGCCGCCATGGCCTCGCGCCCCGAGGCACGCCAAAGCCAGATATCGATCGAGCAGGCAGAGATTCAGCAATGCGTGGCGCGAGCTGGACACTATCCGCAAATCAACCTCTCGGCGGGCGTCTCGACGAGCCATAACTCCGCGTCCGACGACAACATCGGGCAGCAGATGAAGCAAAACGTCAACAACTCAATCGGGTTGAGCATCAACATCCCGATTCTCGACAACAGGCAGACCCGCACGAGCATCTCCAAAGCCAAAATCCAACGCGACATTGCCGACCTCGACAGCCGTCTGACGGAGACCGAAATCTACAAGCAGGTCGAGACCTATTGGCTTGCAGCCCTCAGCGCGCAAGCCCAATACCAGTCCGCCACCGTAAGCGCCCAAAGCTCGGCCGAGAGTTTAGACCTGGTCAGCGAGCAATTCAAGCTCGGGCTCAAGAACATAGCCGAGCTGATGACGGGCAAGAGCAACCTGCTCTCGGCGCGCCAACAGCTTCTGCAAAGCAAATACACGGCCCTGCTCAACATCGCCCTCCTGAAGTTCTACGCCGGCGAGCCCCTTACCCTCTGAAAAACTCCCCCCTAAGAATAAGATACTCTCTGAACATGAAGACGACAACATTCCTGCCATTGGCGGCCGTCTTGACCCTCCTTACGTCGTGCGGTCACAAGACTCCCGTCAGCTACACAATGGCAACCGTGACGCGTCAGGACGTCTCGACGTCGGTCACGGCAACCGGCACCATCGAGCCCGTCACCAAGGTCGAGGTCGGCACCCAGGTGAGCGGCATCATCGACAAAATCTACGTTGACTACAATAGCCAAGTCCATAAGGGCCAGGTCATTGCCGAACTCGACAAGACGAACCTCCTCTCCGAACTCACCTCAGCTCAGAGCAACCTTGCCAACGCCCAGAGCGATCTCGACTACCAAAAGGCCAACTTCGACCGCTACGCCAAGCTCTTCGAGAAAGGCCTCGTCTCCGTCGACGAATACGAGACGGCGCGCCTGGCCTTCGAGAAAGCCCGACAAAACATAGTGGTCCAGCAGCAGAACGTCACCAAGGCCCAGACCAACGTGGGCTACGCCACCATCACCAGCCCCATCGACGGCGTGGTGCTGAGCCGCGAGGTGGAAGAGGGCCAGACGGTGGCGTCTGCCATGACCACCCCCACCCTATTCTACATAGCCCAGGACCTTACGGATATGCGCGTCATCGCCGATGTCGACGAGGCCGACATAGGCGGCGTCAAGGAGGGGCAGAGGGTGACATTCTCCGTCGACGCCTTCCCCGATGACACGTTCGACGGCACCGTGACGCAAGTGCGCCTCGAGGCCACCACGGAGAGCAACGTCGTGACGTACGAGGTTGTCATCTCAGCTCCTAACAAGGAACTCAAGCTCCTGCCCGGCCTGACGGCCAACGTGACCATCTTCACCGCCGAGCGCAACAACGTCCTGACCCTGCCCAACAAAGCCCTACGCTTCGCGCCCAACGAGGCCCTGCTCACCCCCGAGCAACGCGTCGAGGACATCCGCTCGCGACGCAAGGTGTGGACCTTCGACGGCACGACATTCCGCGCCAAAGCCGTGGAGACCGGCCTGCAAGGCGGCACCGACGTCGAGATTCTGAGCGGCGTCGAGGAGGGGGAGAGAGTTGTCGAAGGGTTTGAGGTGGGAGCCGAGCCCGTGGCCGCCGACAAGGGCCAATCGGGCACGAGCAACCCCTTCATGCCAGGCCCCCCGGGCCAGAAAAAGAAGAGCAAATAGCGGCGAGGAGGCCAAAAACACCATGGCAGAGATGACAGAAACCAACGCTTCTGGCCGCAGGGTGGTCATTGAGCTGCAAGACGTCAGGCGCGACTTCCGCGTCGGAGGCGAGGTCGTCCACGCCCTGCGCGGCGTGAGCTTCAAAATCTACGAGGGCGAGTTCGTGACGATAATGGGGACCTCGGGCTCGGGCAAGAGCACTCTGCTCAACCAGCTCGGCTGCCTCGACACCCCCACGAGCGGCGAATACATACTCGACGGGACGGCCGTCAGGACCATGAGCAAGAACCAACGCGCCAGGCTCCGCAACCGCAAGATAGGCTTCGTCTTCCAGAACTACAACCTCCTGCCCAAGACCACGGCCGTCGAGAACGTGGAGCTGCCGCTCATGTACAACGGCAAGTACGACGCCTCGCAACGCCGCCAGGCCGCCATCAACGCCCTCAACTCGGTGGGCCTGGGCGACCGCCTCGACCACAAGAGCAACCAGATGAGCGGCGGCCAGATGCAGAGGGTGGCGATAGCCCGCGCCCTGGTCAACGACCCCGCCGTCATATTGGCCGACGAGGCCACGGTCAACCTCGACACGCGCACGTCGTTCGAGATGCTCGTGCTCTTCCAGAAACTTCACTCAGAGGGCAGGACCATTATCTTTGTGACCCACAACCCCGAAATCGCCCAGTACAGCAGCCGCAACATAATGCTGCGCGACGGCAAGATACGCGAAGACGTGGTCAACCCCTCGCCCCTCTCGGCGGCCGAGGCCCTTGCCGCCCTACCAAAGCCGCAAGACGACTAACCACTCAACACTCCGACACACATGAACTTCATAAACCTATTCAAGGTGGCGCTGCGGGCCATAGCAAGCAACAAGTTCCGCTCCTTCCTGTCGATGCTGGGCATCATCATCGGCGTGGCGGCCGTCATCATCATGATGGCCATCGGTCAGGGGTCGAAAGAGAGCGTGAGGGCCAACATCGCCCAGATGGGCACCAACATGCTGACCGTTCGCCCCGGGGCCGACCAACGCGGCGGCGTGAGGTTGGACCCCTCGGAGATGCAGACCCTCAAGCCGGAGGACTACGACGACATAATGGCCAACAAGAGGTTCGTCTCCTACGTCTCGCCCGAGGTCGTGGCATCGGGGCAGGTGATATACGGAGCCAACAACACCAGCACCACGATGTATGGCGAGAGTCTCGACTACTTCGACATCAAGATGTGGGACGTGAGCCAAGGCGAGAGCTTCACCGAAGAAGACATCCGCAAAAACGCCAAGGTGTGCGTCGTGGGGACAACCATCGTCAAGGAGCTTTTTGGCGACGACGCGCAAAGCTGCATCGGCAAGACCATTCGGTTCAAGTCGATCCCGTTCCGGATTGTTGGCGTCTTGAAGAGCAAGGGCTACAACAACTGGGGCATGGACCAGGACAACGTGCTAATCGCCCCCTACACCACCGTCATGAAACGCCTCCTGGCGCAAACCTACTTCCGCACCATCAACTGCTCCGCCATAACCGAGGAACTGACCGACGAGGCTATTGAGGAGCTGACCACAATCTTGCGCACCACCCACAAGCTAAAAGAGTCTGACGACGACAACTTCACGATACGCAGCCAGCAGGAGATGATGGAGACCATGAGCAGCACCATGGACACCATAACCGTCATTCTGGTCGTGGCGGCCGCTTTCTCGCTCCTCGTGGCGGGCATTGGCATCATGAACATAATGCTCGTATCGGTCACGGAGCGCACCAAAGAGATAGGCCTGCGGATGAGCGTGGGCGCCCGCGGAATCGACATATGCAACCAGTTCCTCATCGAGAGCGTCTTGATAAGCCTCACGGGCGGCGTCTTGGGCGTGGTCGTGGGGTGGCTCGGCACGTTGCTTTGCGTACAGTTCGGGTTCCCGACCTCCATCCCGCTCTGGAGCATATTCGTCTCGTTCGCCGTCTGCACGGCCATAGGCGTCGGCTTTGGCTACATACCAGCCAGCAAGGCCGCCAACCTCGACCCTATCGAAGCCATACGCTATGAGTAAAATCACACATTGCTTGAGCCTTTTTTAAAAAGAGGATCGGCATCGGGATGTGAGTTCCGGTGCCGATTGTTTTTTGCCCCACTTCTCCGCGACTTGCGCGTCGAACTGGCGCGATATGTAATTGGTCTTAAAGCGTCAGGCCCGCCGCTATGGAGATGGCGCCTACTTGCGGATAGCCGCCCGTGCCGTACCATGCCGACTCGCCTCGGGCTATTACGTAGATTGTCCGGATGTTGCGCGGCAGGTCGATGTCGAGCCTCAGGGAAGCCTCGCCACCCGTCCGTGTGGCGGAGCGGCGCGCGTGGTCGTCGGCTATTGCGGCCTTAGCCCCGGGCAGCTCCGTCGCCCTGACGGCCGAGAGAGCCGCCTCGTCGGAAAGCCCTATGCGGCTTCCGGCCGTCAGGCCTGCCGTCAGCCGGCACTTGCGCCAGTCGCGCCACACCTCGCCGCCCAGACGGATGCCAAGTGTGGCCAACTTCAGCTTGTCGTGGTTGTCGAGGTTCTTCTCTTCGGACTTTGCCACGCCAATCTGGCCGTGGACGTAAACTCCGCCTTTGCCCGAAAGCCATTCCGTCAAAGCCGCGAAAGCCGCCGAAGCGTCGAACGTCCGCGCTTCGTAGGGGTAGCGCGTCGAGATGAGGTGGTAGTTATGCGTTCCGTCGTCGTAGATGTGCTGGCTG
>JAFPDB010000281.1 GCA_017390085.1 Bacteroidales bacterium
AGAAAGAGAGTCCGTTGGCAAAGGCGTAGTCGCGGGTCCAGTTGCGGATGGCGTTGGAGGGGTCGGCCTGAAGGTGGCACTCCGTGATGTCGACAACTTTGTCGAAGAGCCCCGGCACGTGGAACCCGACTCCCGGGGTTTTGGCCACTTCGGGGTCGGCAAGCTCCTCGGGGGTGAGCCAGCGTTTGGCGGAATAGGTGAACTCCAACTTGTTGCGGTAGAAGCGGTTGTTGGCTGAGGGGAGGATGGGGAGCGGTTCGGGCAGCTCGACGTGGCCAAGGCGTCGGAGGTTGTTGACCACTTCGCGCTGTTTGTATTCCACTTGCTTCTCGTAGGGGATGAATTGCCACTTGCAGCCGCCGCACTTGCCGAAATATGGGCAGAAGGGCTCGATACGGATTGGCGAGAGTTGGTGGAAACGAGTTATGTAGCCCTCGGCGTAGTTGCTTCTTTTCTTGGTTATCTGGATGTCAACGACATCGCCCGGCACGGCGCCTGTCACGAAGACCACTTGGTCGTCGACGCGGCATATTGATTTGCCTTCGGCCGCCATGTCCGCCACGGTCACGCCGAGAAGCTCGGGCTTTTTGTTTTTTGATCTTGCCATTGAGTATTGTCTTTTTTCAGTCGATATTCATCTTTATGCGCCACTCTTTTGGGAAGTAGTTGTTGAGCCTCTTGCCGATGACTTTTGCGAGTCCGAGTCGGAGCCCGTCGTGCGAGACGACTATCCATCCGTCTGGCGTGCCGTCGGGCAAGAGAAGGTCGGAGTCGCCGTGTAGGAATTTGAGGGCCTGCTGTTTAGGGAGCTCAATTTCGGTTATTGAGCCGGGTCGGAAAGCGGAGGAGAGCGGCAGTTCGGGCGCAGGAGTGAAAAGAGCCAGGTCTTTTTTCTTCAGTAGGGAGCCTATGGGCGTGCCCGCCAAGAGAGGGTCGAGGGCGTTTGTGACGTCGACCATTGCCGTGGACAATGAGGAGGGGAAGCCAATAAGGTCGTTACCCTTTTGGAAAACGCGTAGCCCGCGTGTGTACTCGCTGCCGTATTTTGACTCTTTGATTTCGGCGCGAGGGCGGCTCTTTTTCTTCGTCTCGCTGTGCCGTGAGGCGGAGTTTCCAGTCTTGCGCAAGAGGCATATGAATAGGCCCTCGCCACGGACTTTGTGGGGGTAGAAGGCGTAGGCTTGGCCTGCGGTTGTTTGCAGGGTCTCGATTCCGAAGCCGTCTGGCATGGGCAGTCCGATGACTTCGGCCCCAAGCTCTTCGGCCATCCACTCCACGTTGCGCTCGTTCTCGTCGGGGTTGTATGTGCAGGTGGAGTAGACGAGGAAACCGTCAGTTTTGAGGGCGGGCCAGATGTCGGCGAGAATCTCCCGTTGGCGTGTGGCGCAGTCGGCCGCCGCTTTTGGAGTCCACTCGTCGATGGCTGTCTGGTCCTTGCGGAACATTCCTTCGCCGGAGCATGGCGCGTCGACGGTTATGAGGTCGAAAGATATGCCGGAGGCGGCTATCTCGTCGGGTTTCTTGTTGGTGACAATGGCCGAGGGGGAGCCCCATTTTGCAATGTTTTCGCGCAGAATCCATGCCCTGGAGCGGACCACCTCGTTGGCGACGACAACACCGCGGTCTCCAATGCGTGAGAGAAGGAGTGTTGCTTTTCCGCCCGGTGCCGCGCAAAGGTCGAGGCACTGGGGGTGGGGTGGGAGCTGAGGCAGGGCCACGCTCAGGGCGACGGAGAGCGACATTGACGATGACTCCTGGACGTAGAACGCGCCGGCGTGGAATTGCGGTATGAGTGTGAATAGAGGCCTGTCTTTCAGGTAGTTGCCGTCGGGGCACCAAGGCACTGTGTCGGCAAGTGTGAGGCATCTGGACGCGTCGGGCGTTTTGAAAGGGTTGGAGCGTATGGAGAGCCATGGTGTGTCGGCGATGGCGCTAAGGAAGGAGTCGGCGTCGGGGCGTTGGCCCTTGATTCTGCTGACGAAGGCCTCGGGCAAAGATTTTGAGGGCATCGGGGTGTCGGGATATAGTGGGGAGGGACAGTCGGCGCGAAATTAGTAAGAAGAAGCGAGAAAAATGAGTCGCGTCGTAACATGGTGTGTCAAAAGGTATTATATTTGCGTCACTTTATCGCACCAAGGGGCTGAACTGGATTTGACAGCGTTGCAAAGTGGTGCGTAAGCATGCGGAGCGTCGGTATGCCGGCTCCATAATCTCGGGTACTAAACTTTTAACTGGCAACGAGAATTACGCTCTCGCAGCTTAGTCGAAGTATAGTAGACAAGCTTCATCCCTTTCATAGTGATTGGGACGAGACGTCTCCCAGATGCCCACTCCTTGAGGCGGTCTGAACCGGAGGCGCAGGAAAATCAGGGATGGCCGGACGAGTGCTCCTCTCCGAAGGCGAGACAGTAAAGAGCTAAGGTGCGGCGTTGGGTGCCATCCTCCAAGCCAATCTCGAAAACCCTAAGGACGGATAAGCATGTAGAAAGCGCATGACTTCAATGTTTGGACTGGGGTTCGATCCCCCACAGCTCCACTCGAGGAGGACGGACGCATGATGACCTGGTGGTCGTCATGCGTCCGTTTTTTGCGTAAGAGGTGAGGGCGTGTTGCCTATTTGACGGTGTCGATGTATTCTTTGAGGCTCATCAGGTGTTTGTCTTTTCGGAAATGATGAGTTTGTCAACGCCGC
>JAFPDB010000030.1 GCA_017390085.1 Bacteroidales bacterium
TGGGCCTCGTCGGGGGGCGGGGGAGTTGTTGTCGGTCATCGGGGGGGGCGTGGTATGGGGCGGGCGGCGCGGCCCTTGTCGGGATGCGCCGCCCGCCCCAATGTGTTTGTTTGTGTCGCTATTTGACTTGGCAGCCCGGCTGGACGTCGGCAGTGGTGGTGACGATGGAGAGGTTGCCGTCGGCGTCTTCGGCGGAGAGTATCATTCCTTGGCTCTCGATGCCTTTGAGCTTTCGCGGGGCGAGATTGGCTATGAAGAGGACTCTTTTGCCGACGAGGTCCTGAGGGTTGTAGAACTTGGCGATGCCGCTGACGATGGTTCGGCCTCCGAGTCCGTCGTCGATTTTGAACTGCAAGAGTTTATCGGCCTTTGGTACTTTGGCGCATTCGGTGACGAGGCCGACGCGTATGTCGAGTTTCTCGAAGGCCTGGAAGTCTATGGTCTCGGCTATGGGCTGTGGTTGCCACTGTGCCTGCTCGATGTCTTTCTTCTTCTGGGCGAGGCGTGCGAGCTGCTGCTCTACGACTTCGTCTTCGACTTTCTGGAAGAGCAGGACGGGCTGGCCTATCTCGTGACCAGTGAGGAGGATGTCCATGTTGCCGAGGGAGTCCCATTGTTGCTTTGGGCAATTGAGCTGGTCGAGGATTTTTTGCGCGGAGAAGGGGAGGAATGGCTCCATGACGGTGGCGAGGTTGGCGGTGATCTGAAGCCCGACGTTGAGGATTGTGGCGACCCTGTCGATGTCGGTCTTTGCGAGTTTCCATGGTTCGGTGTCGGCGAGGTATTTGTTGCCGATTCTGGCCATGTTCATTGCCTCTTTCTGCGCGTCGCGGAAGCGGAAGGTCTCGATGAGGGACTCGACTTGTTGCCTTTCGGCCTTGAAGGCGTCGATGGCTTCGGTGTCGATGGGTAGTAGTTGGGCGATTGGCGGGACTTTCCCGCCGAAGTATTTATGCGTGAGGACGACGACCCTGTTGACGAAGTTGCCAAGGATGGCGACGAGCTCGTTGTTGTTTCGTGCTTGGTAGTCGCGCCATGTGAAGTCGTTGTCTTTGGTTTCCGGGGCGTTGGCTGTGAGGACGTATCGGAGGACGTCTTGTTTGCCTGGGAACTCTTGGAGATACTCGTGGAGCCATATGGCCCAGTCTCGCGATGTGGATATTTTGTCGCCTTCGAGGTTCATGAACTCGTTGGCCGGGACGTTGTCGGGGAGGATGTATCCGCCGTGCGCTTTGAGCATGGCCGGGAAGACGATGCAGTGGAAGACGATATTGTCTTTGCCGATGAAGTGTACGAGTCTGGTCTCGGGGTCTTTCCACCATTTTTCCCACGAGTCGGGGAGTAGCTCCTTGGTGTTTGAGATGTAGCCTATGGGGGCGTCGAACCATACGTAGAGGACCTTGCCCTCGGCGCCTTGTACGGGGACGGGGATTCCCCAGTCGAGGTCGCGTGAGACGGCTCTGGGCTGGAGCCCCATGTCGAGCCAGCTTTTGCATTGCCCGTAGACGTTGGACCTCCACTCTTTGTGGTTTTCGAGAATCCATTCGCGGAGCCATGGCTCGTGTTTGTCGAGGGGGAGGTACCAGTGCGTGGTTTCGCGGAGCTGTGGTTTTGAGCCGCTGATGGCGGATTTGGGGTTGATGAGTTCGAGCGCGGAGAGTGTGGTCCCGCATTTCTCGCATTGGTCGCCGTAGGCGTGGTCGTTGCCGCAGTGTGGGCAGGTTCCGGTTATGTAGCGGTCGGCGAGGAATTGCCGGGCCTCGGGGTCGTAGTATTGTTTGGTGGTTTTCTGTACGAATTCGCCCTTTTCGTAGAGCGTGCGGAAGAAATCGGAGGCTACTTGCCTGTGTGTGTCGCTGGTGGTTCGGCTGTAGATGTCCATGGTGATGCCGAAGTCCTCGAACGATTTCTTGATGATGGCGTGGTACCTGTCGACGATGTCTTGCGGTGTGACGCCTTCTTTTCGGGCCCTGATGGTGATGGGGACTCCGTGTTCGTCGGAGCCGCCGACCATGATGACTTGTTGTCCTTTGGAGCGGAGGTAGCGGACGTAGATGTCGGCTGGGACGTAGACACCGGCGAGGTGTCCGATGTGTACGGGTCCGTTGGCGTAGGGGAGCGCGGTTGTGACGAGCGTCCTTTTGTATTTTGCTGATTGTTGTGCCATTGTTACAGAGAGAGTGTTTTTTTCGGCTAAGGTATATGTGGGGCAAATATATGGAAAAAGAATGGAAAGGGGCGTGGGTGAAATGGCGCGGCTCGGGGTGTGTCGTCGGGGCGCGGGTGGCCGCGGGGGGGGGCGTGGGGCGTAATTAGGGGCGAAAAAAGGGTTGTCGGGGGATAATCGTGTTGAAAAAAGTCTATTTTTGTGATTATTGAACGATTCAAGTGTAAGAACACCAAGACACAATAAAGATGGAAAAAAGTAGTATTGACTGGGGCAATCTCGGTTTCGGCTACATGAAAGCCGACTACAACGTACGCTGTTATTACCGCGACGGGAAGTGGGGCGAGATAGAGGTCTCGTCGGAAGAGAACATCAGCATCCATATGGCGTCGACGTGCCTTCATTACGGCCAGGAGGCTTTTGAGGGCATGAAGGCGTTCCGCGGTAAGGATGGTAAGATCCGAGTGTTCCGCATGGATGAGAATGCGAAGCGGTTGCAGCACACGAGCGACGGCATCATGATGGCGAAGCTTCCGATAGAGAAATTCGAGGAGGCGGTGCGCAAGGTGGTGAAGTTGAACGAGCGTTTCGTGCCGCCTTATGAGAGCGGCTGCTCGCTGTACATCCGCCCGTTGTTGATCGGCATCTCGCCGAGGATAGGCGTTGGCCCGTCGTCGGAGTACTTGTTCTTGATATTCGTTCAGCCTGTGGGCCCGTATTTCAAGGACGGTTTCAAGGCGACTCCGGTTGTCATCTTGCGGCAGTATGACCGCGCTGCTCCTCTGGGCACAGGCACGTATAAGGTTGGCGGCAATTACGCGGCGAGCCTGGTGCCAGGTGACAAGGGTCATAAGATGGGCTATTCTGCGGTCTTGTATCTTGACGCAAAGCAGAAGAAGTATGTCGACGAGTGCGGTCCCGCCAACTTTTCGGCATAAAGGACAACACATATATCACGCCGAAGAGCACTTCGATTTTGCCTTCGATTACGAACATGAGCTTGCAGCAGTTGGCTGAGGACATGGGTTTGAAGGTTGAGCGGAGGCAGATTCCGGAGGAGGAGCTTGCGACTCTGGAGGAGGCGGCGGAGTGCGGCACGGCGGCTGTCGTGAGCCCGATTTCGCGTATTGACGACGTGGACATGGATAAGAGCTACGAGTATTGCAAGGACGGTAAGCCCGGCCCGGTGTGCACGGCTCTGTACAAAAAGCTTCGCGCGATTCAGTATGGCGATGAGCCTGACACTCATAATTGGGTCCAGGTTATCGAGTAAGGGCTGTCAACGGTCTTGAAATATGGTCCTCCCCCATGCGCTGGCGCATGGGGGAGGATTTTTTTGTGTGTGGGGATGGGGTAGGAAGCGGAAACGGTAGCGAGCTGTTGGCTTGCTACCGTTTGTTGGTATGAGGGGCGCGTGAGAGTTAGAAGCTGTTTTGAAATAGACGAAAATTATTGATATATGGTAGTTTAAATTATTGATTATCAGTTGGTTAACTGAAATATTATTCGTAACTTAATGAGTGCCAACAAATTAATGTTATGAAGTCAATTTCAGCCAGCCTCACTGATAAGCAATGGGAAATTATCGAAAAAATCATAGAGCCGCAAGAAAGGCGACGGAAACACTCACTGAGGGAGATAATTAACGGTTTGATGTATATGCTCATAACCGGATGCCAATGGCGCCTGCTGCCCGGTCATTTCGCACCCTGGCAGACCGTCTATTACTACTTCCGCAAATGGAA
>JAFPDB010000282.1 GCA_017390085.1 Bacteroidales bacterium
AGAGGAACTTTTGGGAGTCGATGTGGGCGAACTTGAGCTCTTGGGCGTTGGCCGAGATGGTTGCCACGGCGAGGGCTGCGGCTGCGATTATGGCTTTGAGAGATTTCATCGTTTGAGAGAGTGATAATTTGCGGGGGTGGTTTTATTGAATTCCTAATTGTTTCTTGACGAGGGGGGCAACGTCGATGCTTTGGGAGCCTGTGGCGAGGATGAAGCCGGCTTTACGCTCAAAGATGTAGAGGAAGCCGTTGTCGACTCCCACTTGCTGGACGGCCATGAGGACCTTTTGGGAGATGGGGGCTATGAGCTCTTGCTGTTTTTTCTGGAGGTCTTGAATGGCTGTCTGTCGGAAGGTGACTATGCGCTGTTGCATATCTTGCAGTTCCTCCTCTTTTGCGATACGCTCGTCCTCTGTCATTGAGGATTGCTTGTCCTGATAGTTTTGTATTTGCTTGCTGAAGTCCTCTTGCAGGGCTGTGAGTTGGGCTTCTTGTTTGGCTTGCTCTTGCTCGAGGGCTTTCTGTACGTTTTTCACCTCGGGGAGTGACTCGATGAGCGCGCCGCTGTCGAAGTGTCCGAACTTGGGCTTTTGCGCCTGCGCGGGAAGGCAGAGTAGCAGTGCGGCTGCCGCGGCGACAATTAGTTTGGGAATCATAATAGGGTTTTATTTGGGATTATTTGCCTCCGTAGCCGAGCTTGGCGAGGACGGCGTCGGAGATGTCGAGGCTCTTGTCGGAGAACATGAGGCCGGCGGATGAGGCCTTGTCCCATACGGCGGAGTAGCTCTTTTCTTGCGCTAATTGGGATATGGCGTTGAAGATTTGCTCTTGGATGGGTTTGATGAGGATCTCGCGTTGTTTGAAGAGTTCGCCGTCTTGCCCGAAGTATTCCTGTTGGAGTTTTTTTGCCTCTTGCTCTTTCTGGACGATCTCGTTCTCGCGTTGGACTTTTATGTCGTTGGTGAGGAAGACGGACTCGTTGCGGTAGGTGTCGTAGAGTTTCTCGACTTCTTGGTATTTGGCCTTGACCTCGTCTTCGTACTTTTTGGAGATGGTGTTGAGCTGGTCGTTAGCGGCCTCGTAGGCGGGGATGTTTTTGAGGATGTATTCGGTGTCGACGAACACGGTCTTTTGGGCGAGGGCCGCGGTGGCGAAGGCGAAGGCTATGATGAAGGTGGATAGTAGTTTGCGCATGGCGTTGTAGATTTGAGAGTTAGACAATGATGTTTTTTTTGTCTGAAGCGGGGAGCAAAATGCGTGCCAAGGAGTGTCGGGGTGTTAGAACTGTTGTCCCATGACGAAGTGGAACTGGCTTCCGCCGGCCCCTTTGAAGCCGTCGACCTCGTCGAATCCGTAGCCCCAGTCCATGCCGAGGAGGCCGAAGATGGGGAGGAAGATGCGGATGCCTGCGCCTGCGGAGCGTTTGAGGTTGAAGGGGCTGTAGTCCTCGAACTTTCGCCAGCAGTTGCCGGCCTCGGCGAAACCGAGGACGTAGACGGTGGCTTGTGGCTGGAGCGTGATGGGGAATCGGAGTTCGAGTGTGTACTTGTTGTAGATGTTGCCGTCGTAGGAGTAGGAGGATGTGGAGCGTGGCGTGAGTGAGGAGTTCTCGTAGCCTCGGAGTCCGATGGTCTCCTCGCCGTAGGTGCTGTAGCCCGACATGCCGTCTCCGCCCATGACGTATTTGCCGAAGGGTGACTTTCGCCATCGGTCGTAGTAGCCGAGGAATCCCATCTCGAACTTGCCCATGAGGATGAGTTTGCGGTTGGGTGTGATTGGCTTGAAGACCTGTCCTTTGAGGGACCACTTGTGATACTCGATGAAGCGGTAGAGCTGCTTCTGGTCGTCCTCGTTTCGCCAGTCGTGGCTGGAGAATGCTGAGTAGGGGGGTGTGAGCTTCACGCCAATGGAAAAGAGTGAGCCGCTTCGGGTGAAGATGGGGTTGTCGATGGAGTTGCGTGAGAGTGTGACTCCTACGGAGAGGTCGTGGCTCTGTCCGTTTTGCATGAGGAAGTATTGCCAGTTGCGGAGTCGGTAGTGCTGGTAGGAGAAGTCGACGTAGAGTGTGAACCAGTCGTCGGGCCAAGTGAGTCGTTTGCCGAAGCCGACGGAGATGCCCGATACTTTTCGGTACTGGTTGAGCTCGTTCTTGCTGGGGATGGAGGCGGTGGTGTTGGAGTAGCCGCCGGAGTATCCGTTGTAGAAGTTGTTGTAGTAGTTGGAGCTGACGCCTGTCTGCGAGGAGTAGAAGGCTGAGACGGTGAGGGAGTTGGGCCTCTTGCCGCCGAGCCATGGCTCGGTGAAGGAGAATGAGAGGGAGCGGAAATATTTGCCGTTGGCTTGGGCCTTGAGTGAGAGTTTCTGGCCGTCGCCAGTGGGGAGCGGGGAGTAGGCCTCTTTGTTGAAGATGTTTTGGAGCGAGAAGTTGTTGAACGAGACTCCGATAGATCCGACGAACATGCCGGCGCCCCATCCGCCTGAGAGTTCGATCTGGTCGTTGCTCTTCTCCTCGAGGTTGTAGATGATGTCGACGGTGCCGTTCTCGTAGTTGGGCATGGGGACTGGGTTTATGGTCTCGGGGTCGAAGTGTCCGAGCTGGGCGAGCTCTCGGACGGTGCGGATGAGTTCGGACTTGCTGAAGAGCTGTCCGGGCTTGGTCCTGATTTCGCGGCGGACGACGTGTTCCTTGGTCTTGTCGTTGCCGTTGATGACTACTTCGTTGATGGTGGCCTGCGTTCCCTCGACGACTCTCATCTCGAGGTCGATTGTGTCGCCGTCGACTTTGACCTCGACGGGCTGGATGTTTGAGAAGAGGTAGCCGTTGTCCATGTAGAGGTTGTGGACTGCGTCGTCGTCTTGGAAGAGTCGTTTGTCGAGTTTTTTGGTGTCGTAGACGTCTCCACGTTTCATGCCGAGTGCTCGTGAGAGGACGTCGCCGGGGTAGATGCTGTTGCCGACCCATTTGACGTCGCCGAGGAAGTATTGTGATCCTTCTTCGATGTAGACGTCGATGTCGACCTTGTCGTCGCCGTAGGGGACGACGGTCTGGTTGACGACTTTGGCGTCGTGGTAGCCGTGCTCGTTGTAGAAGTCGATGAGGGCGACGAGGTCTTTCTCGTAGAGTTCCTTGACGAATTTCTTTGTTCGGAAGAAGTTGATGAGGCCTTTCTGGTTGGTCTTCTTCATGGCCTTGTTGAGCTTGCGGTATGGCATGACGTTGTTGCCATGGAATCGGAGCTTGTGGACTTTGACCTTGTCTTTCTTATCGACGGTGATGTCGAGAATCACGTGGTTGTCTTTATCCTTGTCGGCACGTTGGTTTACGGAGACTTGGACGTTGTAGAATCCTTTTCCGACGAAGAAGTCGCGGACGTATTTCTCAGCCCTCTTGATGAGGAAGGGTGTGACTTGGGCTTCCTCCATGATGGCGACCTTGTCGTGTACGTCTTTTACGTCGGAGTGTTTGAGTCCGATGAAGTTGACCTTGCTGAGTCGGGGCCTCTCTTTGAGGGCTATCTCGATGATTACGTGGCCGTCTTGCCGTGCGTCTTTGTAGAACATCTTGACGTCGGAGAAGAGGCCGTTGTTGAGGTAGCGTTTTACTGTTTGTGTTATTTCGTCGCCGGGGATGGCCACTTCCTGTCCCTTGTGGAGTCCGGAGAGGTTGACGAGGAGCTGCTGGTCCATGTTTCGGACTCCGGAGACGACGATGTCGTCGATTATGTATTTGCGTGCGACGCCTGTGTAGGAGACTTTCTCAACTTGCGGGGCGATGGCGACGGAGTCGGCCTGGTCTTGCGCGGAGGCCAGGAGCGATGTGAGAAGGAGCGTTGCCGCCAGAAGAAGTCTTTTGAGCATTGAGTAGTTGGTGTGTATGGGGGGAGTGTTTTTTGGTGTGGCCTGGTTTGTGGTAGGGGTTGGATTGCGGCGTAAGGTTTTTACTGCTTATTGTCGACCTGCTCACTTGTCATTCCGAAGCGTCTCTCCCTGTGTTGGAAGTCGACGATTGCTTTGTAGAGTTGCTCGTCGTCGAAATCTGGCCAGAGGGTGTCGGTGAAGTAGAATTCGGAATATGCGGCCTGCCAAAGGAGGAAATTGCTGATTCGGTACTCGCCGCTGGTCCGGACGACGAGTTCGGGGTCTGGCGCGACGCTCATGGGCAGGGCGGCGGCGAAGGTGTCAGTGGTTATGTCTTGTGGTTTGAGTGTGCCGTCTTGAACTTGGCGCGCGAGATTGCGGGCGGCTTCGGTGATGTCCCATCTGCCGGAGTAGCTTAGGGCGAGGATGAGTGTGATGCCGGTGTTGTCCTTCGTCTTTTGGACGGATTTGAGCATCTTGTCGCGGAGTGGGGCGGGGAGGTTGCCGTCGCCGACCATGAGGAGTCGGACGTTGTTTTTCATGAGGTCAGCCAGCTCGGAATCGATTGTAGATGAGAGTAGCGTCATGAGGCCTTGGACTTCGGCTGCTGGCCTGTTCCAGTTCTCGGTGGAGAAGACGAAAAGGGTGAGGAACTTGACTCCTACTTGTGCGGCGGCCTGTGTGACACGACGCACGGAGCCGACCCCGAACTTGTGCCCTACGAGTCGGATGTTGCCCTGCTTTTTGGCCCATCGGCCGTTTCCGTCCATGATTATGGCGATGTGGTTGGGTACGCGCTGGGGGTCGATTTGTTCCTTATATGTCATTTTGCTTATGGCTATACCTTGTTATGGGATGTCGGTTGTGCGGGGATGGGTTCAAAGCCTTCCTCCGGCTTTGAAGCCGTCTCGGCAGACGAGTGATCTCGGCCAGAGGCTGAAGGAGAGCGAGACTCCCGCGGAGACGAACCAGTCGTTGTTGTGTGTAGGCTTGTGGACCGCGTTTTTGTAGGGGTCTGAGGGGTAGAAGGTTTCGTCGTAGTTCTGTATGTTCTCGAGCTGGTCGGTGAAGGTCTTGTGGAAGGTCCATTCGGCGCCGACGCGCAGGAGATTGTTGAGTTTGTACTTTGCGCCAAAACCAAAGGGCAAAGATAATATAAATTGGTGTTTTTTCTGTTTGCCCTGGTAGTGGGAGTAGGCGGCGTAGCCGAGCCCGGCGCAGAGGTAGGGTGTGAAGCGTGTTTTGTCTTTATGGAAAATGTGGTCGAAGCTCAGGAAGTTGAATTCGCAGTAGAGCGAGGCGTCGATTATGCTGTTTTTGAATTGTGTGTCGGCGGGCCTGAGGAGTTGGGTCTCTCCTTCTTGGAAGAGGTGGTCGGCGGGGTCGTGGGGGTAGGAGTAGACGTCGAGGTTGTCGTCGTCGTAGGCGCCGGCGATGTGGTAGTAGCCGACGACGGCCTTGAAGGCGATGCGGTCGGAATAGGCGTAGCGGGCGAGTAATGCCGCCGCTGGCTTTGTCTTCTTGAATTGTTGGGATGGGTTCATCTCTCCGAGGTAGTAGCTGCCGCCGACCATGACCCCGAATTCGAGCCGGTCTTGCGCGGAGGCGTGGAAGGCCGCCGCGGAGGCCAGGAGCGTCAGGATAAGGTGTCGCATGACGGTGGCGAAGTAGGCTAATATTTTGGAGATGTGTGGAAACAATTCAATTGTCGTTGTGGAAAAATCTACGAAAGGCGTTCGTCGGGTCGTTTATTGTCGTTGTTTCGTGAATCGGCCCCCCACATGAGCTTCTCCCTGAGCGAGTGGAAGAAGGAGTAGCTGGCGAGCTGTATGCGTTTGACTCCGATGTTGGCTTTGGCGATTCGGAGCCGTCCGCCGTTGGGCATGAGGTGCGTCTGTCCGTCGAAGGAGGCCATGACGTTTGGGGCTCGGCCGTCGACGAGGATGTTTATGACGACGTTGTCGGGCAGGACGAGGGGCCTGATGGAGAGGTTGTGCGGCGCGACGGGCGTGACGATGAGGCTGTGGGAGGTGGGGGCGACGATGGGTCCGCCGACGCTGAGTGAGTAGGCGGTGGAGCCCGTCGGGGTTGCGATGATTAGCCCGTCGGCCCAGTAGGTGGTGAGGTAGTCTCCGTCGACGTAGGTTTCGAGCGTGAGCATTGAGGAGTTGTCGCACTTGGAGATTGCGAACTCGTTGATGGCGTAGCCGATGGGTTCTCGGGTGCCGTCGGCGTACATGTTGATGGCGGCGACGTCGGTGGTCCGGTAATTGCCGGCGAGGAGGTCGGCGACGGCTTTCTGGATGGCGTCGGGTGCGACGTCGGACAGGAATCCGAGCCTGCCGTGGTTGATGCCGAGGACAGGGACTTGCGAGCCTATGACCATCTTGGCGGCGGCGAGGAAGGTGCCGTCGCCCCCGACGCTAAGGATTGCGGCTGAGGACCTTACGGTATCGAGAAGCGAGACTCTCTCGGCGCAAGCGGCCTCTCGGAAGCCCGTCTGGGTCATCATGTCGTAGAGGTCGGCCCAAATCCCTACCCTGGCGCCCCCAGACACGAGCGCTCGGACGATTGTCGCGTAGGTCTCGGCGGCGTGAGTGTCGTAGTGGCGGCTGAATATGGTGTAGAGGTGTGGTTGCGGCACGATGGGAGTGGCGTTTATTGCTTGTTGAAGAGGGAATCTGCGAGGGCCTTCAGGTCGAGGCCGTCGAAGTTGCCCGAGGTCATGAGTAGTAGCGCGGAGTTGTGGAAATCGATGGAGCGTAGTCGGCTGACGACGTCGGCGGAGCTGGTGTGGACGGTCATGTTGGGGTGCGCGAAGGCTTCGGCTACGTCGGCAGGGGTGAAGGGGTCGAGGCGCTTATGCTCAACGACTTGCGGGTTGAAGTAGATGATGGCCTCGTCGGCGTCGTCCATCGTGGAGGCGTATTGTGGGAGGAAGTTCTTGGAGAGGCTGCTGAAAGTGTGGAGTTCCATGCAGGCGACGAGTTTGCGGTCCGGGAAACGTTGCCTGACGGCGTTGATTGTGGCTCGGAGTTTTGAGGGGGAGTGTGCGAAGTCGAGGAAAGCCACGGAGCCGTCGGGCGACTGCGTGAGCGTCTGGAGCCGTCGGGCTGCGCCTGCGAACGAGGCTATTGCCCGCGCGAATTGGTGGTCGGACACGCCTACGGCTCGGCAGGCGAGGAGCGCGGCGTTCATGTTTTGCATGTTGTGGTTGCCGAAGACGCTGACCGCGACGTCGGCGCCTCCGATGTTGGCGACCACCGAGCCGTCGGCCAGGGTCCGCCATTGGAAGCCGTCGTAGGGCAAGGTCTGGACACCTTGTGGGAAAGTCTCGGAGGCTATCTGCCGGAGGTTGTCGTCGGAATTGCAGTAGATGAGCGAGCCGCCGGGCATTATGGAGTGCGCGAATTTGCGGAATTGGTCGACATAGCCGTCGAAGGTGGGGAAGACGTTGACGTGGTCCCAGGCTATTCCGGTGACGATGGCCACGTCGGGGTGGTAGTGTAGGAATTTTGAGGTGGGGTCGAGTGGCGAGGTGAGGTATTCGTCGCCTTCGAAGACGGCGATTTTGGCGGTATTGGAGAGCCCGACCATGGTCTCGAAGCCTTGGACTTGCGCGCCGACCATGTAGTCGAACTCTATGCCGCAGTGGCTGAGGACGTGCATGATCATGGCCGTCGTGGTGGTCTTGCCGTGGCTTCCGCCAACGACGATTCGTTTCTGGTGTGCGGTCTGCTGGTAGAGGTAGTCGGGGAAGGAGTATATTTTGAGGCCAAGCTGCTTGGCGCGTTGTAGTTCGGGGTTGTCTTGCGTGGCGTGCATTCCGAGAATCACGGCGTCGAGGTCGGGCGTGACGCGGCTGGGATGCCAACCATCGTCGTCTGGCAGGAGCCCGTGTGCGGCGAGCCGGCTGCGCGATGGCTCGAAAATCTCGTCGTCGGAGCCGGATACGGCGTAGCCTTTGGACTTTAGGGCGATGGCGAGATTGTGCATGACGGCGCCGCCAATGGCTATGAAGTGGACTTTGTTATTCATTGTTTCTGGGGGAGTTATCGGTTTGTTCGCCAGCGTTTTCGATGATGTCGGTCAGCTCGACGGGCTGCTCGGGGAATGGGGCTGGGCGGCCGTCGATTTTGTCGGAGTGGAAGGAATAATAGATTCCGGGGAGGGAGCAGAGTAGGGATACGGCGTAGAAGAGGAGGCTGAGCGAGATTGCGCAACTGGGTTCGACGCAGAGGTATCGGGAGCCGATCATGAAGGCGACCTCCCTCGCTCCGACTCCCCCTATGGTGACGGGCACGGCGGAGGCTATGGAGCTGAGCAGGAATAGGAAGAGGTAGTCGGCCTGTGAGCCGTCGGCATCGAGGCCTTGGAGTATTGCGGCGGCTGTGGCCATTTGCAGTCCTTGGACTACGAGTGAGACGGCCATGGCTTTGAGCGCTGCCGTGGAGAGGTTTCGTTGGAAGAATTTGAAGAAGAGCCAATAGGCCCAGGCTCCGACGGGGATGAGGGCGAGCAGCCAGAGCCTGAACTCTTCGACCACGTGCATCCCGACGCTTTGGGCGAGTCCGGGGCGGAAGGCGGCGTAGGCCACGGTGTAGAAAAGGATGGCGGCCAGTCCGCTCATACGGTCGCCGAGGAGGGCGAGGATGGCGGGTTTGACTTTGGTGCCGTAGCGTCGATGAATCCAGAAAACTTTGTAGCCGTCGCCTCCGACGCCTCCCGGGAGGAAGAAGTTGTAGAACATCCCGAGCCAATAGAGTTTGAGGTTGACTTTAGCCTGGATTTTGACGGGGACGGCGGAGAGCATGAGCCTGACTCTTTCGGAGCTGACGGCTTGAGAGAGTGCGTAGACGAGGATGGCGACGGCGAGCCACCATGGTGATACGCCGCAAATTGTTTGCCAGGTGCCTCGAAAATCGATCTTTGTGAAGACGAAAGCCAAGGCCCCGAGCGAGACACAGATTTTGAGTAGGGTTTTTAGAGTCTTATTTATTTTCACCAGCGATGGAGTCCAGAATGTCGTCGGCAGCTTGGACGCAATCGGTGCAAGGCACGCCGCTCAATTGCTTGATTTGCAGGCAGGTGGTGAAGCCTTTGGTCTTCTCCATGAAACGCCTTGTGATGAGGTCTGCCATGTCTGGTCGGACGGCGATGGCGGCGTAGAGGGCGCCGCACATGCCGCCTTCGCACCGTCCGCCTCCGCAAGCGGCGAAGCGTTGGAGGACCTGGGCCTCGTCGAGTCCGAGGATCTCCTTGTACTTGTAGGCCACGGCCTGGGAGCAATTGTGGAGATACGGCTTGGTCCGGAAGGTGTCTGTTGCCTTTTTTGTCATTTTATTATCGGGATACGTAGAATCTCGTCCATCTGGAGGAAACGCCGCGCGGAGTCGTCGCCATGTTTGCTGACGGAGCGTAAGGCGCGGTCGAAGTCCTTCATCTCGGTGAGTTTCTTGCTCTTGCTAAAGAATTTGTCGGCGTAGCAGACGATTTTCTCCTCGATGGAGACGGGGATCATGTCGTGATGGGGGAGCGGGAGGTCTGCCATGATGATGTATTGGCGGGAGAGGCCGGAGCCGGTGTGCCTTTCGGAGACGAGGGCGTGGCGGTTGAGTCCGAGGGCTTCGAGCATCTGTCGCCCCATGACGCCGTGGCATATGTATGGCAGGGAGCCTTGGCAGTGGATGGAGGGTGCATATGTTGCCACGATGCCGATGTCGTGTAGCATGGCGGCCTCGTGGACGAACTGCGCGTCGGCGTTGAGCTCGGGTTTTTGTGCCACGATGAGGTCGGCGAGGTCGGCTACGGCGTGGCTGTGCGTCAGGAGTATGTTCCAGAGTTGGGAGCCTCGGCGGTAGAATCTTTCGATGACGTCTTCGATTTGTGAATCGGTCATTGCCGCGATTTTTAGTGGTGTCGGGCTTTTAGCTCTCGTGCGACATCTTCGATGCGGTAGCCTTTGTGTGTGAGGAGGACGATGAGGTGGTAGATGACGTCGGCGCTCTCGTAGATGAAATTCTCGTCGTCGCCGGAGACGGCTCCTATGACGCACTCGACAGCCTCTTCGCCGAGCTTCTTTGCGATTTTGTTTGTTCCTTTCTTGAAGAGGCTTGTGGTGTAGCTTCCGTCGGGGAGCTCGACATGGCGGCGGTCGATGTAGTCTTGTAGTTCTTTGAGGAACATGACGTCGTTGGCCTCGTTGGATTCTCCCCAGCAGGTGTCGGTGCCGGTGTGGCAGACGGGTCCGTCTGGGTTGACCTTTATGAGTAGGGTGTCGTGGTCGCAGTCTTCTGCCATGGAGACGACGTGGAGGAAGTTGCCGCTGGTCTCGCCTTTGGTCCATAGTTTCTGGCGCGAGCGGCTGAAGAATGTGACCAGGCCTTCGGCTTTGGTTTTGTCGAGGGCTTGTTGGTTCATGTAGCCGAGCATGAGGACCTTGCCTGTGTTATTGTCTTGGATGATGGCTGGGATGAGTCCGGAGGGGTCTTTGGAGAAGTCCATTTTTCGGGTGTTGTGAAGGTTCGTTAAGTGGTTGTTTTAGATGAGCCTTATGGGGACGTTGTTTTGGGCGAGGTAGTTTTTGAGGTCAGGTATTGCTATCTCGTGGAAGTGGAAGATGCTGGCGGCGAGTCCGGCGTCGGCTTTTCCTTTGTTGAAGACGTCGCGGAAGTGTTCCATGGTGCCGGCTCCTCCGGAGGCTATGACGGGGATGGAGAGTTCCTGCGATAGGCGCGCGAGTGCTTCGCAGGCGAAGCCGGACTTGCAGCCGTCGTGGTTCATGGAGGTGAAGAGGATCTCGCCGGCTCCTCTTTCTTGGGCTTCGCGCGCCCATTCGAAGAGTCGTTTTTCGGTGGGAATTCTTCCGCCGTTGACGGTGACGACCCATTGGCCGTCGGTTTCTTGGCGGGCGTCGATTGCGACGGTGACGAATTGGCTTCCGAAGTTGTGGGCGAGTTCGGAGATGAGGTCGGGTCGGCGGACGGCAGCTGAATTGACGCTCACCTTGTCGGCACCTGCTGCGAGGAGTGTGTCGGCGTCGGCCATTTCGCTGATACCTCCCCCGACGGTGAAGGGGATGTTGATGTTCTGCGCGATACGTTCGACGAGTGAGGCGAATGTTTTTCTTTTCTCGTGGCTTGCCGTGATGTCGAGGAAAACGAGTTCGTCGGCTCCTTGTCTGGCGTATTCGGCGCCAAGTTCGACGGGGTCGCCAACGTTTTTGATGTTGACGAAGTTGACGCCTTTGACTGTTTGGCCGTCGCGGATGTCGAGGCAGGGTATGATTCGTTTTGCTAACACGGTGGGTCTGTTGTTGTGTCGCGAAGTTATTGAAAAAAGGCGTGTTATGGGTTTAGAAGGCAAGTCGGCGGAAGATGGTGTCGAGGATGACGGCTTTTCGGAAGTCGTCGGGCGTGAGTTTGCCGGCTTCGATGGAGATCGTGTGAGGTGGTTCTTGCCCGTTTTTGGGGGTGGAGCGTTGGCCTTCTTCGCTGCCGAGTGGTGAGCGGTTCTTTTTCTTTTTGCCCTCTGTTTTGGGTTGTTGTCTTGCGTGGTTGTTGAATATGCTTTGCGCCTGGTTTGCGAATTCTTGTTTGCGGAGTTGCTCTTGCCTTAGGCGTTCTTGCTCGGCCTCTTGCCTTAGGGTGGCGAGTTGTTCTTCGAGGGGTTGGGGTTGCGCGGGTGCCGTGCGCCTGGAGTTTTTCTTTTCTTTCTCTTTTACGTCTTTTATGATCATGATGATCATGGCGATTACGACGCCGATGAATGAGAGTATTGATTCCATGGTATGTGTTTTTTAGCTGTTACGGTCGGGGAGGTAGAGTTGGCTGACGCCTTCGTCCCAGCGTTGGATTTGGATGGGGGTTTTAAAGAAACCTTTGTATGCTTTTTCCATTTCTTTTCGCCAATGGGCGCCTGAGGACAGATGCCTTGTCTCGGGATAATCGTAGAGCGTCTGCTCGAGGGCGGAAAGAAAATGCTCAACGCAGGTAAAGCAGGGGTATTTGGTCTTGGTGGAATACCACGTAGCTGGCCTTATTTTGTGGATGACACCCTTTTTCTCTTGCACCTTGACGGGCCACTTATCGGAGGCACAGCATATCTGCCACACCTTTTTGAGCCAGACATTTGAGATTGACACAAGACCGTTGGCATCCATCTTATAGGCAAAAATCATGAAATCAGCATCGATCATCCACGGCTGGGACAAAAGAGTCCGACAATAGGCCGTGAAATCGGCGATGTCGAAGCCAGGGGCGGCATCGGCGTTAAAAGCCTTAATCTCAAGCAACCCATTTCTGCTGCTATCGGGGAGGAGGAAAAAATCGGGAGGCATCTGAGTGTTGGGATTCCCCCTAAAGTAAATGCCCTTGTTGGACATCCAGCCTTCGAGCCATTCCTGGATAATGTTGCCAACGACATCCCTCTGCTTGACGACGATGTTCACACCACCGAGTTCGAAAGTAATCCGCCCATTACTCTCGAGAATCTTGTCATCGTTGACAAGATTGCTGAATATCTCATTAGCTGTCAAGACCTTGTCCATAGTTGGAGATTGATGCTGTCAATGAGGCGTGAAGCGACGGCCTTGATTACAGGGACCACGACGGTATTGCCGAGCAAATCGAAACCGAGCTTCTCGGAGATGTTGAACTTATAATCGTCGGGATAGCCAAACATTCGGAGACCTTCGCGAAGGGTGAGACGTCGGATGCCACCCTCGTCGGGGACAAAAATCTTTTGCATATCCATGGCGACAAGCGTCGGGGCGATATTGTTGGGGCCAAGGACTTTCCCGACCTCGAAGCTGAGCTTTCCCGTCACAATATTGTAGCCCATGGGCTTCGTCTCATCGTATACCCGATGAGAGAAAAGGGTGCCGTTCTCGCCCACCCCCTTGACGAGTTTTTTGGGGTATTCTAAACGGACATAGCCTTTTGTGGCGAGGTCGTCGAGCATCTCCTTCAGGTCGGGCGAGGCGTAGAAGGAGGAGATCTGCTTTAGGGACAAAGGCATCCCGTCCATCCAATCTATGCCCCAGTCGGCAGCCCATTTCTTCTTTCGGCGCTCGGTCATCATGAGATTGAGGAGCTTTTTTTGCTCAGCCGACAGAGGACCTTTTGTCTCGAGATCCCACGAGTGGATGTTGTCCTTTCCGCCTCGCTTGTCCTTGATGCTCACGCCATAAAGCTTGTCGACAGAGTAGTGGGTCAACAGGTTCTGCACGAACTTGCTTTTGGAAACAGGGAGACCTTTTTCCAACACACTACTCAACTTAACCAGTGGTTTTTGCGGGAAAAACAGATTGGGCTCCGTTCCGTTTAAAGTGCCAACGATATAGACACGCTCCCTCTTTTGGGGAACGCCAAAGGCTGAGGCATCTAAAACCTTGTAGGCGACAGTATAGCCAAGATCGGCAAGTTTTTGCTTTATGACTTTCAGAGTGTTGCCCTCATCGTGGTTAAGGAGGCCGGGGACATTCTCGAGGATGAAGCCGAGCGGCATTTTGGCCTTTAAGATGCGCTCTATTTCGAAGAACATGGTACCCCTTGTGTCGGCAAAGCCTTGCCTCTTGCCTGCCGCGGAGAAGGCTTGGCAAGGGAAACCGGCGCAGAGGATGTCGAAATCGGGTATTGAATCCGCATCGATAAGACGAATGTCTCCGCGAATCTCCTCGTTAGGATGATTTTGCCGAAGGACATCGACCGCGTAGGGTTTAATCTCGGACGTGAGGACGCATTCACCTTGAAGGCCTCGTTCGGCGAGGGCCTCCTCCAAGCCTTTCCTTATTCCGCCGATGCCGGCGAACAGGTCTATGAATCTGACATTGCGCACGTAAGGGGAATTGGTCTGTTTTTGGGTGAACACGGACGTAAATGTACGAAAAAGGGCGGAAGGTGAGTATATGGGGAGGGGATAAAGAAGCCCGCCATGGACTGAAAGGTCCTGTGGCGGGTCTTGTATTTTGGGGTGCGGCGGTTGGTGGGGCCGGCGCACGTGGTAGTGTTTATTTCTTGGAGTTGGCGATGTTTTGCACGAACTCGTCGAAGAACTTCTCGGTGTCGGTAGGTCCCGAGCTTGCCTCGGGGTGGAACTGCGTGGAGAAGATGGGTTTGGACTTGTGTCGGATTCCTTCGTTGGTTCCGTCGTTGATGTTGACGAATGAGGGTTCCCAATCGGGGCCGAGTGTAGCTGTGTCGAGGGCGAAGCCGTGGTTTTGGCTGGTGATGTAGCATTGGGAGGTGCCGCATCGGATGACGGGGTGGTTGTGGGCCCGGTGTCCGTAGGGGAGTTTGTAGGTTTTGCATCCTGCGGCTATTCCGAGGAGCTGGTTTCCGAGGCAGATGCCGAAGATGGGTTTTCCTATCTCAATGGCTTTCTTGATGTTCTGGACTGTGGCTTGGCATTGCTGTGGGTCACCCGGGCCGTTGGAGAGCATGAGTCCGTCGTAGTCGATCTGGTTGAAGTCGTAGTCCCAAGGTACTCGTATGACAGTGACGTCGCGTTTGAGGAGGCATCGGATGATGTTGAACTTGGCTCCGGTGTCGACCATTACGACTTTGTATTTGCCGTTGCCGTAGGTCTGTACTTGCGTGGGTGAGACTTGGGCTACGAGGTTTTCTTTGTTGGGGTCGCGGAACTGCACGGGCTGGTCGTCGAATTCGATTTTGCCGAGCATGGCACCTTTCTCTCGGATTTTCTGTGTGAGGGCGCGTGTGTCGACTCCTTCGATTGCGGGGATGTCTTGCTCACGGAGCCATTGGCTGAGGCTTTTTTGGGCGTTCCAGTGGCTGTGCTGTTGGCTGTAGTCGGAGACGACGACTCCGGCGACGTGGATTTTCTCGGACTCGAAGAATTTTGGTAGGCCGGTCTCGGGGTCAATGTCGTCGTGCGGTACGCCGTAGTTGCCGATGAGGGGGTATGTGAAGACCAGTATTTGCCCTGCGTAGGAGGGGTCGGTGAGGCTTTCGGGGTAGCCCGACATGGCGGTATTGAAAACTACCTCGCCGGCTCGGGAGTGGTCGCCGCCGAAAGATACGCCCTCGAAGGTTGTGCCGTCTTCGAGGACGAGCCTAATCTTTTTTTTCTGGTCAGACATTGTGCCTTTAGGATTGTGTTATGGTGTTGAGGTGTGGGGGATGGTGTTTATCCCTTGTTTGCCGCTCGCGAATTTACAAAAAACTATGGGATGGAGACCATGGTGGCGCCGAAACCGTATTCTCGGAAGGATGCGTCTTGGAAGTGGCAGTTTTTGTAGTCGCGTTCGAGGAGTTTTCGGATTTCGGACTTGAGGACGCCGGCTCCGACTCCGTGGATGAAGACGATTCGGAGGCCGCTTACTCTGGCGTTTTTCTCCATGGTGGCGCGGACGTGGGACATTTGTATTTGGAGCATGTCCTTGTTGTCGAGGCCTCGGGTGTCGGGCAGCAGGGCTTCGATGTGGAGGTCGACTTCGAGTATGTCGGATGAGCGGCTGGGCTTGGAGACCTTTCGCGGTTCGGGCTTGCGGCCATCGGCGGCTGAGGCGAGGATCTGCTTGTCGGTTAGTTGTTGGAGTTTGACTTCGAACTCGTCTTTGATGACGGGGATGAGTATGGCTTTCTGGTCGAAGAAGTCGTTCTCGGCGAAGCTGCCGTCGCGTAGCATCTTTACGCCTCGTGGTTTGACTTCGGCGTTGTAGACGGGCTGTGCTTTGAAGGTTCGTATCTTCTTGAACATGAGGAGCTGGACTTGCCAGAGCTGCCCGTCGACTTGGATGGGGTTGAGGGTATCGATTTTCTCCTTTGTGTTGGGTTCGATGGTCGCGGCCGCGATGAGGGTGGAGAGCCCTTTGTCGTCGGTTCGGAGGATGGCGTAGTGGGCGAAGTAGTTGGAGTCGTTGACGACGTGGAGGTCGACTGTGCCGGTGTTTCCGCCGTCGGTCCGGGTGAGGGCGAGGTAGAAATGTGGTTGTGCGTCGTCGGTGGCGTCGGCGTCGAAGGTGTAGGTCTGCTGTCGTGGGGTTTGCGTCTTGTCGGGGCGCCGGGGCTGGACGGGTATGACGGGTTCGTCGGGGGTGTCGTCGTCGTCAGAATCGAGGTCGGCGTTGACGCGTTCTCTCCAACTGGCCCCTTCGGCGAGGGGTTTTGGGGCTTTGCGGGTGTTGGGCGATGCGTATTGGGCGGCGGCTCTTGCGGAGCGGTTGTAGGCGTCGCCTTGTAGGCGGTGCTCGTCTTCGTCGATGACGACGACGTCTTTGTCGAGGGCTGGGATTTGGAATCCGTCCTCGTCTTCGACGTAGACAGTGCGGCCATCGATTTTGGCCACTTTTCCCCCGCCCTCTTGATTGAGGAAGCGGACTCGGTCGCCTATGTTGACTTTCATGTTGGTGTGCGATGTTAGTTTTTCGGGGTGTAAAATTAGGCAGTTTTTTAAGTATGTGATGATATTAAAATTGAAGCGGCGGCTTCCACTTGGATGGTAAGAGCCGCCGCGTAGGTGTTTGCCAGGTTGTGGGGTGATGGCTAACTGCCGAGTATTGAGCAGGTTATGGTGAGGCCAGCCATGACGACTGAGACCATCGACATGAGTTTGAGGAGGATG
>JAFPDB010000283.1 GCA_017390085.1 Bacteroidales bacterium
ATTGCGTCTCATTGAGATTTGCCACCGTTAGCTCGTGGTCGGCCGAGGAGCAGGTGACGAACCCGAGGTCGTTCCATACGCCGCTGTTTGGGTCGGTCGTCTCGGTCACGCCGATGAGGGCCGGCGCGCCTTGGTTTCCGCCAATTACTGTATTGGGGTTGGCCCCGGTGTCGAAGACGACGCTGTAGTACATACGGATCTTGGTGACGCCGTCGACTGTCACTTTGCGGGCGCATGGGGCCCAGCAGCCGAGGTTGAGGGATGTCACGGGGTCTTTGCCGGCGTCGGCGAGGAACTCGTTGACTTTCTCGAGAATCCAAGCCGGGACGTTGGAATCGCCAAATATCCCGGGCACCCATTCCCAGTTCACGAGATCTTTGGAGCGTTTGCCCTGGAAGTGTCCGTGCCCCTCGTGGACGTTGCCGTAGGAGGCGTCGGTTCCCCACATGTAGTAGTAGCCGTCGGTCCAGTAGACGACTGAGGGGTCGTGGACGTTGGCGAGGTTCCATTTCGAGCGGTCGGCCCAACTGGAGATGGAGGAGTAGTCGTCGGCGTAGGTCGGTATGGAGAACGCCGTTTGTTCATCTTCATTGTCGCCGCCCCCTGTTTCCGAACCGCCAGGTACGACGATTTGGGGGTTGCCGTTTTCTCCGTCGGAGCAGGAGGCTAAAGTAGCTGCCACGGCCGCGGCCATGACGGCGAATGAGAGGTATCTTGTCTTCATGCTATTTTTGTTTGCTTAGGAAAAATTGCGTTAACGTTGGCAAATATATATTGAGCGGTGCGGCGAGGGGTGGACGGGAATTGTTTAAGGGTGGACAAAAGAAATGGCCGCCGAGGATTACCTCCCCGGCGACCTTTGAGCCAACAATTAAGGGCTGATTATTACTTCACTACGAGGTAGCTTGCCTCGCAAGTCAGAGAGACGTAGACGTCGTCAGCGTCTGCCGGCTGGACGTCGCCCGTTGTGCTGATTCCGATGAAATTCTGGAAGTGCTCTTCACCAGCGGCGTCGATTATGGTCATCTTGACGTCGATTGTCGCGCCGTTGTTGGTGACCTCGATTGTGTAGACGGAGCCGTCGAGGTTGGCCTTGAAGGTATCCCAGTTCCAGTTGCTCTCAGGCGTAGCCGAGGCGTAGCCCGAACCCCATCCGTAGTTGTCGGCTCGGAGGACTGCGTATTCGCCAAGCGCGACGTTGCGGAGGATTACGACTGGGCAATGCCAGTTCTCAACGTTGTCGGAACGGATTTGCACGGTCTTGGTTACAGTCTGGCCTTGAGCCACTTGCTCGTCGGGGGCGAAGACCGTCCACCAGCCGGTGGAGAAATCGGACGCGCCGAACTGCTCGCAACCTGTCGTCACACCGACAGTAGCGTTGGCGCTAAGGCCTTGGTAGGTGGCGGAGAACTCGCCTTTGTCGTTGACAGATGAGAACTCTACGTAGGCGTTGTCGAGGACGGTCTCTGAGTCGTCGGAGCTAATGCCGTAGACCTTGACGCTGTTGGCAATCACGGGGACCTCGGTCTCTCCGGTCGGGATGAAGTAGTTGACGTTCTTGACAGGCTCGATCCTTATGGCCTTGAAGTCGGTGACGGCAATAGTGTAGGACGCGTAGACGGGCTGTGAATAGTTGCCGCGGCTGGTCTTGTTGTAGATTACGGTCACGGTCTTCTCACCAGTTGTCGAGAGGTCGGGGGCTACGAACGAGAGGTCGAGGGTGTCGACTTCGGCGGAAGTGCCGTCTTCGAAGTAGACTTTGGCGGTCACGCCGGTGTGGTAGGCGGTGTCGCCGAGGGTGATGAATGCGGGGCAGTTGGCGAGCTCGAGGCGCGCGGGGTTGCTCTCAGTGATGACAATCTCCGAGGCAGTGAGGTATGCCTCGATGTTATCGAAGTAGCTGGCGTCGCAGACCAGGAAAGCGTAGATGTCGTCGGCGGGGGAGCAGGTCTGGAAATACTCCTCGACGAGGACAGTGCCGTCGGTTGCTGTCATGGTCGCGGTGACGTAGCAATAGCCAGCCGAGACGTGCTGAATCTTCATGACGGTGTGGGCGCCCTGCATCTTGTCGCGGAAGTATGCCCACATGTCTTCCACACCGGCTTCGGCCGCCTTCTCGGCATAGTTGGAGGAGATGTTGGCGGCATCGTAGACGTAGCCGTCATCGGCCATGTTGCCTCCCCAGCCATACATGTCGGAACGGAGGCAGAAGTACTCACGGTATCCTTTCTCTTCGTCGCGCGTGCCGTTGGTGGCCACGCAGAGGTTCCAGTTGTTCCAGTTGTTGGCACCGGAGCCGTAGTTGTCGAACTCGAAGGTGAGCATCTTGCCCGAAGGGATAGCTACTGCGTCGGAGAATTCCGTCCACCAAGCAGTGGAGTAGTCTTTCGCGCCCGCGTCTGTAGCGTTGAGCTCGACAGTCACGGTGTCGGACTCGACTATGTTGGCTTTGGCATCGGCAATGGAGTCGATGCGCGAGGAGAGCCAGTCCGGGGAGTTGATGTCGAAAGTGTCGTCTTCGTCGCAGCCTACGAAAGAGGCGGAGGCGATGCCTGTCACCATCAGGGTGAGGAGGCCTTTCTGTATGTTGTTCATGGGAAATCCTTGTTAGATTGTGAGTTTTGGAAGGCCGCCCCACGCTTTTGTCGTGTGGGTGGGGCGGCGATTCAATCTGGTTCTTATTTGGAGAGGTCTACAACAGGGTGTACGTCGTAGGGGAAGAAGCCGTCGGGTTTCTCGGAGTTGTAGGCGCAGTTGGGAGTCAGGCGCGGGTTGGCGTCGAGGGTGCCCTGACAGATTGGGAAGTACTCGTGGGCCTCGAGGTAGGTGTCGAACGTGGAGCGGACGATAGCACCGTCGATGTCGTCGTTGGTGTAGGAGGCCTTGGCGTCGGCCGTCTCGAGCGAGAGCTTGTAGATCATGTGCTGGCGGAGCTGGGCCTTGCGGTCGGAAGTCTCGTGGAAGCCCCAACGGTTGATGTCGATTCCGCGTCCGTTCTCACATCCGAACTCTTTGGGCCTCTCTACGTTGGCAATTTGCTCGAAGAGGGCGTCTTTGGTCGGGAAGTCGGCGAGCTTGAGGGCGGGGAGGGCGACGCGCGCACGGACCTCGTTGATGTAGTCGATCGCGGTCTGCGACGGTCCGTTGACCTCGTTCTCACACTCGGCGGCGCGGAGCAGGACGTCGGAGTAGCGCATCAGTCGGAGGTTGATGCCGTTGTGCAGGCCCGTGGTGATGGTGGAGAAGCCTTCGGGAGCCTGGCGGGCGTAGGTCCACTTGGCAATGGCGAGGCCGCCGCCCGTGGCGTTGGAGAGGCAAAGCGACTCGTTCGAGGCGTCGATTGTCTCAGTATAGAGGACGTTTTGGCGAGGGTCGCCGCCAGGGTAGGCGTCGGTGGGGATACCCTTATAGGTGTCGTACTCCGCCTCGTAGGAGCAGATGGTCCAGTAGAGGCGCGGGTCGAGTCGTCCGTCGGTGCAACGCTCGGCCTTGTAGAGGCTGTAGAGCCAAGGCGATGCCGCGAGGTCGCCCCAGGAGCCGAAGGCGTTGGGCGCGTAGTTGCTCTCGACGGCGTGGCCCTGTGTGGCGTCCTTGGAGATGTTGACAGGGGTCCACTCCTCGTCGACGCCGCCAGTGCCGTAGTTCATGTACTGAACCTCGAAGAGGCTCTCCTCGTTGTTCTCGCCGGCCTCGGTGAAGTTGGCGCCGAAATCGGACATGAGGCGGTAGGTGCCGTAGGTGCCGCCGATTATGTCGCGCAAGACGGCGAGGGCGTCGGAGTACTTGTGGCGCAGCATGAGGGCGCGGGCGTAGTAGCCGGCGGCCGAGCCGCAAGTGGCTCTGCCCTTGGCGAACTCGCCGCCGTCGTTCCTGCTGGGCAGGATGTCCTTGGCCTCTTTGAAGTCGGCCTCGACCTGATCCAAGACCTCGTCGTAGGTGTTGAGGGTCGCGTAGAGGCTGTTGAGGTCGGAGTATGCCGAGTAGTCGGTTATGAGGCAGCACTCGTGGAAGTAGGTCGCCAGGGTGTAGTAGGCGAGACCGCGGAGGAAGAGGGCCTGGCCCTTGAGCTTGTTATAGGAGTCCTGAGAGAGGGCGGCCTTCTCGACTTGCTGGAGCACGAAGTTGGTGCGGTTGACGACGTGGTAGCAGTCGCGCCAAATCCACTGGTTGCCAATCTCGTCGACGGGCGTGACGTTCAGCGCGTCGTAGGGGAGGTACCATACGAGTCCGGGGTTATAGACCTCGTCGCCTCGGACGGCGTCCAAAGTGTAGCCGACTCGGGCGAAGGTGCCCTCAAGACGGATGCGGTTGTAGCAGGCGATGATGGCCTCCTGGAGGCTGGCGTCGTCGTTGCCGAAGTCGGCTGTGGTCTGGGTGTTGGGGTTTGTGACGTCGAGCTCGTCGCTACAAGAAGCGAAACCTGCCGCTACAAGAGCTGCCGCCAGTGCTATATATGTCCTTTTCATGATAGATTTCTTTTAGGGGTATTCCTCGTTTAGAACGTGAAGTGGAGGCCGGCCATGAAGGTGCGCGGGGTCGGGAACGAGCAGAAGTTGTAGCCCGGGGTGAAGGTGCCGCCTGCGAAGTCTACATTGTAGCCCTCATACTTGGTGAAAGTGTGGAGGTTTTGCGCCGAGACGTAGAGCCTTACGTTGGAGAAGAGGCCTTTGAACCAGTCGTCGTTGAAATTGTAGCCGAGCTCGATGTTGGCAATCTTCCAGTAGTCGGCGTCTTGGATGAAGCGGTCGCTGAAATATTCGTTGTAGCCGTTCTTCTCGTTGGCGAAGCAAACGCGTGGCTGGCTCGCGTTGGGGTTCTCTGGCGTCCAGCTGTCGAGCATGTCGACGCTCTTGTTGGTGAGTCCGGTGGTGCCATGGAGCGCGACGTCGAGGTAGTCGACGGCCTTGAAGCCGAGGGCGCCGTAGGTGGCGACGGACAGGTCGAGACCCTTCCACTCGACGCGGGCGTTGAGGCCGAAGTTGACCTTCGGCATGCCGCTTCCGATGAAGTCGCGGTCGGCGTCGGTTATGACGCCGTCGCCGTTGACGTCGACGTAGTAGCAGTCGCCGAGGGTGGCGTCTTTGGGGGCGGCGTAGTTGCCGGCGTTGGCGTTGTCGACGGTGTTGCCCTGGATGGCGTTGAAGGCGTCGAGGGTTGCCTGGTCGCGGATTATGCCGCCGTACTTGAGTCCGTAGAAGCGGCCGACCTCTTCGCCGACCTCAGTGCGGCAGTAGCCGTCGGTGCGGCCCTCGTTGGTCACGCCGAGCGATGTGACCTCGTTGTTGTTGACGGTGGCGTTGGCCGAGACTTCCCACTTGACCGGGCGGTCGTTGTTGCGGTAGGTGACGGCGAACTCGAGGCCCGTGTTCTCCATCGTGGCGGCATTCATGGTGACGCTCCCGTTGGTGGCGCCTGCGCTTGCGGGGACTGCCACGCTGTAGAGGAGGTCCTCAGATTTGCTCTTGAAGTAGTCGAAATTGAACTCGATCTTATTGGAGAGGAAGTTCACGTCAAGGCCGATGTCGAAGGTTTTCTTCTTCTCCCACTTGATGGCTGTGTTGACGTAGTTGGAGATGGCCGAGCCTGTCACCTTGTCGCCGCCGAAGCTGTAGGTGTAGTCGCCGCGGTTCATGACGTCCATGTACTGGTACTCGCCGATGTTCTCGTTGCCCAGGACGCCATAGCTGGCGCGGACTTTGAAGAGGTTGACTATGTTTTCGTCGATGGGGAAGAACTCCTCACGGTCGAAACGCCATCCGGCCGATACTGAAGGGAAGGTCTCCCAGCGGTCGTCAGAAGAGAGGCGGCTCGAGCCGTCGCGGCGGGCGGTGACGGAGAGGAGGTATTTCTCGTCGAAGTCGTAGTTCAAGCGGCCGATAAAGGAGCAAAGGACGTGCTCGCTCTCGTAGCTGCTGGCCTTGAAAGAGGAGGCGTTGGAGACCTGGAGATAGTAAGGCTCGGAGAGGTTGTTGCCGATGCCGTCGAGGGTATGGTAGCGCTCGCGCTCGAAGGTCTGTCCGACGACGAGGTTGACGTGGTTGGAGCCAAAGATGCCGTCGTAGGTGATGGTGTTCTCGACAAGCCCGTCGGTGTATTGGCGGTAGGCCTCGTCGAGATACTCGTTATCCTTGGCGAGGTAGTTACGGTTGCTGGAGTAGAAGGCCGCGACGAAGGTCTTGTCCTTGGCGTAGGTCTTGCTGTATGAGAGGTTGACCTTGTAGTTGACCTTGTGGTCGTCGTTCTTCTGGCCCACCATGTCGAGCAGGTCGACGTCGGCCGAGCCCGTCACGACGAAACGGTCCACTTTGGTGTTGCGGGTGATGAGGTTGTTGGTCATCAGGATGTTGGTCATCGAGAGGTCGCCATGTATGCCGAGGTAGTAGGTGCCGTAGCCGTAGTTGTCGTAGTTGTAGTCGGCCGCGCCCGGATACACGTCGTCGAGGCACCATGTGCTCTCGTCGTAGGCCTTAATCGACGGGGGCAAGAGGAGCGTGGAGCCGAGGACGGGGAACTGGGCGCCGTAGAGGCCCTGGACGTACTCGCTGGCGTTGGAGAGCGCCATGTTGTCTTGCGCGCTATGGCTGAAGAGGACGCTGGTCTGGAACTTGATGAACTTGACGTCCATGTTGTTGTTGACGCGCGCCGTGAAGCGGTCGTAGTTGGGGCCGGCCCCCTCCATCGTGCCGTTCTGCTTGAAGTAGTCGAGCGAGACGTTGTAGGTGTTGTTCTCGCCGCCGCCCGACATGGAGACGCTGTGGTTCATGCGCAAGCCGGTCTTGAAGACCTCGTCGAACCAGTCGGTGTCGACTTTGCCGACAAGGTAGTTCTCGCTGTTGGGGTTGTAGCCCGAGGGGAGCTGGTCGATGATGTTGGAGTTGGTGTAGGCGCGGGTCACGTGCTCGGCGTATTGCGCGGTGTTCATGACCTCGTAGACGTCGTCCTTAATCTTGTCCATGCCGACGTAGCCCGTGTACTGGATTCTCATGGGCTGGTTCTTCGAGCCGCGCTTGGTGGTGATGATAATCACGCCGTTGGCGGCGCGCGAGCCGTAGATGGCGGCGGCCGAAGCGTCCTTGAGGACCTGGATCGTCTCAATGTCGTTGGGCGAGAAGTCGCGGATCGACGTACCCATGGGCACTCCGTCGATGACGTAGAGAGGAGCCGTGCTGCCGAACGAGCCCAGGCCGCGGATCTTGACGGAGGGGTCGGCGCCAGGCTGGCCGTCGGTAGTGATCTGGACGCCGGCCGCCTTACCCTGGAGCATTGTGGAGATGTTGGAGTTGGAGACCTTCTTGAGGTCCTCGGCGTCGACAACGGCCACGGAACCCGTGAGATCGGCCTTTCGCTGTACGCCGTAGCCCACGACTACAAGCTCGCCAAGCTCGGTGGACTCCTCCGTCAGGGTGAAATCTATGGTAGAGCGGCCTTCAACCACTTGGGTCTGAGAGTCGTAGCCGATGAAAGAGACGGCAAGCGTCGCCGTCGAGGGAACATTGATGGAATACTTGCCGTCGATGTCTGTCACAGTGCCGTTGGTCGTACCCGTCTGGATGACAGCCGCTCCGACAACGGGGTTTCCGGCATTATCAACGACGCGCCCGCGCACGGTCATTGATCCTTGCGAGGTTTGAGCCGAGGCCTCCGCCGCCGTCAGCACCAAGGCCGCTGGCGTAAGGGCGAGTAGGCTCGCTAAGCAAATTGCTCCTATTTTCATAATATTACAGTTTTTGGCTAAGAGTTGTCAGTGAGTGCAACTTTTTGCGTTTGTTTTACGGTGCAATATTAGACGCTTTTTAAGGTTTTGGCGGTGAAACAAATTTCCGTTTGGTGGACTAAAGTGTTTTAACGGTTCGCACCCTATCACCCTTTCTTCTGCTGATTTTCAATCACTTACAACCTCAATACACAATAATCCACTGCTGTTCGTCCCGTTCTTACACCCCACAACTTCGATTAACAATCATCAACGGATATAACAATCGGGAACATTCGCCAAAACATATAAAACCCAAACGCCATTAACATTAGCCAGTCGACCACTGCCCCACAGACGATTTTCCGCCATTTATGATATATTTGTATCGCCCCCCCAAAATGAACGGGGGGCGTACGTCTTACAACACAAGGAAACGGATGACAAAGAAGCGACTCCCAAAAGTGGCCCTGATATACGACTTCGACGGCACCCTCTCGCCCGGCAACATGCAAGAGTTCGGCTACATGAAGGCCATCGGCGCCGACAAAGACGCCTTCTGGGCCGCCAACGACGCCCTCTCCGAGAAGAACGACGCGAGCGGTATTCTCTGCTACATGCTCCACATGATCCGCGAGGCCAAGGCCAAAGACATCCACCTCAGCCGCGACGCCTTCCGAAAGTTCGGTGCCGACGTCAAGCTCTTCGAGGGAGTCATGGACTGGTTCGACCTCACAAGCGAATACGGCAAACTCATCGGGCTCGACGTCAGGCACTTCATCAACTCGTCCGGACTCAAGGAGATGATCGAGGGCACGCCCATCGCCGACCGCTTCGACGGCATCTACGCCTCGTCATACCTCTACGACGAGGCCACCGGCGAACCCATATGGCCCGCCGTGGCGGTCGACTACACCACCAAGACGCAATTCATCTTCAAAATCAACAAGGGAATAAAAGAGGTCAGCGACACAAGGCAGGTCAACAAGTACGTGCCGAAAGAGGACCGCCCCGTGCCCTTCACACACATGATCTACATTGGCGACGGGACGACCGACGTGCCGTGCATGAAGGTGGTCAAAGACCACGGCGGCCACTCCATAGCCGTCTACCGGCCGGGCGACAACGACGCCAAGGCCAGGGCCGAGCACCTGATCCGCGAGCAGAGGGTCAACTTCGCCTGCCCCGCCAACTACCGACGCCTGAAGATGCTCCACAATCTCGTGATGCGAATCCTCGACAAGATTAAGGCCGACATCGAGTTCGACAGGCTCGAGAAGCTCAACAAGAGGAGATACATGGGCGGCTTATAGCCCCAAAAAACGCCACGCCTCCTCGCCCCAATAGCCACAGAAAAAGCCCCGGCGCAACGTGCTTGCGCCGGGGCTTGACTCGTAAATGGAGAAGAGGCCGGAAACCTCAGCCTCCCGATTTAGAAGAGGCTTTTGCTCTCGACCGTGATGTCGTCAACCATGCAGTAGTTCAGCTTGTTGCTGTCCTCGACGTCGTCGCCCTGAAGCTCGATGGTGCTGACCGTCTTGCCCGTCGACTTGTCGACAGCTGAGATTGTAGCCTCGAAGACGTAGAAATCCTCCACATCCTCAAGGTCCAGATACTTCCACCCCTCAGCTACGCTCCACTCGCCGTTGGCGTCGCACTCAGCCAAAACCACATAGTTCTTGGCGCGCGTGTCGCTCTCCTTAAGATTGGTCTTGAGCATGTCAATAATCTCAGACAATTTCCCCAACGACAAGGAGTTGATGTAGGCGTAGATGTAGAAACGTATCTGCACGTTCTTGACCGAACTGGAGATTCCGAGCTCGCTGCGACCCTCGGCAGTCTTGAGCTTGGCGTATTGCGCCGTCGGGCAGACCCATAGGCCCTTCATGTCGCCAAGCGTGAGCTGGCTGCTCACAGCGCCAAGGTCGGCCGCGAAATGGCGGCGCGTGAAGAGGGGGCGGCAGAGAGTGCCGGGGTTGCAGACCAAAGCGCCCGAGCCGCTGTGATACGCGTCCGTGATCGGGCGGTAGGGGTCCCAGCTAGGGTCGTCCGCGCTGAAGCCCGTCGGGCAGAAGCCGCCGTAAAAGTTCTCGAACTTCTCCTCGTCGATAACGTAGCCCTCCGTAATCTCAGACTCGTCGGCATACATGTAGCAAGCGACGTCCGTCTTACCCTGATTGTCGGACAGCATGAACGCGTTCAGCCCCACTTTGCTGGCCGCCGTCTGCGCGCCGGGGATGTAGGAGACCTTGGCGGCCGAGGTGAAGTCGGCAACGTAGTCCTGTACGTCGTCATCATCGTCACCGTCGTCGTGACAAGCCGTGAGCGATGCCGCGCAAAGCAATGCGCTGGCCAATGCAAGATATTTCTTCATTACAGTTATAGGTTATTGTTTTGTATGGCGCCCGTAGGCTGCCCCCTTGTACGCATCGCCACACGCAATGTTTCGCGCCATGATTATACATAGGTAGTGAAAGTCCGACCGCAGGTAACAGATGCTAATTAACCGCTTCACACTTTTGTGCGATTTATAACTTTCAAATGAAAAATAATCCACGCTATTAGCTATATTTGCGGGAAAAATCAATTTTCAACAACACACACCACGACAATGCGTCCGAAAAGAATCATCGAGATCATGCGCGAACAGGCCACCGGAAGCGAGGTGACCGTTAAAGGCTGGGTCCGCACCCGCCGCGACAGCAAACAAGTCAGCTTCGTGGCACTAAACGACGGCTCCATGGTGGCCAACCTCCAAATTGTCGTGTCCCCCTCCCAAATCGACGAACAGACGCTCCGCCGGATAACCACAGGCGCGTGCATCGCCGCAACGGGAACGCTCGTAGCCTCGCAAGGCAAAGGCCAGTCCGTCGAGGTCCAAGCCTCCAAAATCGAGATCCTCGGCGATGCCGACGCCACATTCCCCCTCCAGAAGAAAGGCCACACCTGGGAGTACCTCCGCGAGGTCGCGCACCTCCGCCCAAGGTCCAATACCTTCGGCGCCATCTTCCGCATCCGGAACAACATGGCCTTCGCCGTCCACAAGTTCTTCCACGACAAAGGCTTCGTCTACTTCCACACGCCACTCATCACCGGCTCCGACTGCGAAGGCGCAGGGCAGATGTTCCAAGTCACGACACTCGACCTCGACAACCTCCCACGCACCGCCGACGGCAAAATCGACTACTCGCAAGACTTCTTCGGCAGCCAGACCAGCCTCACCGTCTCCGGACAGCTCGAGGGAGAGCTGGCCGCCACAGCCCTCGGAGCCATCTACACCTTCGGCCCGACATTCCGCGCCGAGAACTCCAATACTCCCCGCCACCTTGCCGAGTTCTGGATGATTGAGCCCGAAATGGCCTTCTACGACATCAACGACAACATGGACCTCGCCGAGGAGTTCATCAAGTTCTGCGTCCAGTGGGCCCTCGACAACTGCAAGGACGACCTCGAGTTCCTCAACAAGATGATCGACCCCGACCTCATCGAGAGGCTCAAGTTCGTCACCACACACGACTTCGTCCGCCTCCCCTACACCGAGGGCATCAAAATCCTCGAGCAGGCTGTGGCCGACGGGCGCAAGTTCGAGTTCCCCGTCTTCTGGGGAGCCGACCTGGCCTCTGAGCACGAGCGCTACCTCGTCGAGGAGCACTTCAAGAAACCCGTCATCCTGACCGACTACCCCAAGGAAATCAAGGCCTTCTACATGAAGCAGAACGACGACGGCAAGACCGTCCGCGCCATGGACGTCCTCTTCCCGCGCATCGGCGAGATTATCGGCGGCTCGGAGCGCGAGGCAGACTACGACAAACTCATGAAGCGCATCGAGGAGCTCAACATCCCGATGAAGGACATGTGGTGGTACCTCGACACCCGCAAGTACGGCTCCTGCCCGCACTCAGGCTTCGGGCTCGGCTTCGAGAGGCTCATTCTCTTCGTCACCGGCATGGCCAACATCCGCGACGTCATACCGTTCCCGCGCACACCGGGACACGCCGAGTTCTAAGAATAAACACTTTGCCCGCGCGGGGCGGCACCCACTCCGCCCCACCACGCGAATCGCAAAGACAATAGACACATCAGATGAAGATATTTTTCAACAACCGCCACATCAAGCTGGACGTCAAGAGCTTCCTCACCGTCGGATACCAAGACGTGGAGTTCTTCACCGACGCCGAACAGCTGCGCTCCATCGTCGACGCCTTCGTCGCCGACGAGACAAGGCCAGACATGTGCATCCTCGCCGACGACGCCAGAGCGCTCGAGAAGGCGTTCATGTCACTCTTCCCCGTCGTCAACGCCGCTGGCGGCCTAATCCACGACGGCGACGACGAATACCTCGTCATTGACCGCAAGGGCATGCCGGACCTGCCCAAGGGCAAAGCCGAGCAAGGCGAAGGCCCCGTACAGACCGCCCTCCGGGAGGTGGGAGAGGAGACCGGACTTCTGGGTGTCAACGTCATCGACCGCATTCAAGAGACCTACCACACCTACTACATTAAAGACCAGCTCGTCCTCAAAAAGACCGTATGGTTCTCAATGTCGGTCCCGGGGCGCCCCAAGCTCACGCCCGAGGCAGAAGAGGGAATCACCGGCGCAAGATGGGTCTCCCGCAACCAAATGAAGGCCGAAGCCGAGAAAACCTACAAGTCGCTCCGCGACATCTTCCTCTCCGTAAGTCTCTAACAACCTGAACCTCAAACCCATAAAGGGCAGCAGCAAGCGCAAACTCACCGCGCGTGCGGCTGCCCTTTCACCTTCCCGAAAAACGTCCACACCCTTCGCCACGCGGACCTCTCGCGCACCCGGAACTGCGCGCCAACGCCACCTCGACTCCCCCACCCCACCACGCCGACGCGCGACTTTGGCGGGCCATGCCTCACCTCCAGAGGCGGCCTGAGCCTTCAGCGGACGGCAATAAATTGGTTATATTTGCAATCATGGATTACCAAGAGCTGCGACGCATACGCCGTGAGGTGGGCGACCTCGCCCGCCGTGTCGGCACACACATCTGGACAATACGCCAAAGCCAAGACTTCAGGCTCAACATCGAGACCAAAGGCCGGCACGACTTCGTCACCCAGATGGACAAGCTCAGCGAGAAGCTCCTTGTCGAGGAGCTTACGGAAATCGTCCCCTCGGCGGGCTTCATCGCCGAAGAGAAGACGCGGGCCGACATGGGCGAGAAACTCAAATGGATTGTCGACCCCATCGACGGCACGACAAACTTCATCCACGCCCAGCCACCCTTCGCCATCAGCATAGCCCTCATGGAGGCCGGGCAAATCGTCGTCGGCATCGTCTACGAAATGAGCCGCGACGAGCTCTTCTCAGCCGCCCTCGGCCAAGGTGCCACACTCAACGGCTCGCCAATCCACGTGTCCGGCCTCGACATGGACAACGCCCTCATCGCCACGGGCTTCCCCTATTCCAACTTCTCGCTCATCGACCCATACATCGGCGCCCTGACCGAGCTCATGGAGACATCGGCCGGCGTGCGCCGGCTCGGCTCCGCCGCAACCGACATGGCCTACGTGGCCGCTGGACGCTACGAGGCCTTCTTCGAATACGACCTCAAGCCCTACGACGTGGCGGCAGGATGCCTCCTCGTCACGGAGGCCGGCGGAAAAGTCACAGACTTCAACGACGGCGGCAACTACATCTTCGGCGGCGAGATGGTGGCGACCAACGCCGCCGCCTCCGATGCCGTCCGCAACGTCATCCGCAAACACTTAGCAAAAAAATGAACAAGACAGCCGTGGTGATCCTCAACTGGAACGGACGCGACCTCATGCGCCGCTACATGCCCACCGTCGTCGCGACGAGCCGCGCCACGGGCGGAGTCGACATCATCGTTGCCGACAACGCCTCGACCGACGGCAGCCTCGACATGCTTAGAGCCGAGTTCCCATCCGTCGGAATAATAACGCTCGACCGCAACTACGGCTTCGCCGAGGGCTACAACCGCGCACTCTCGCAGCTCGGCCACGAATACGTCGTCCTGCTCAACTCCGACGTCGCGCCCGCCGAAGGATGGCTCGAGCCGCTCGTCAGCCTCATGGACTCCGACCCCGCCATCGGCGCGTGCGGCCCCAAGCTGCTCGACGACAAGGAACATTCGCGCTTCGAATACGCCGGAGCCGCGGGCGGATTCCTCGACGCCTACGGCTTCCCATTCTGCCGAGGCCGCATCCTCGACAACGTCGAGCCAGACAACGGACAGTACGACGACAACATCGACTGCCTGTGGGTTAGCGGGGCCGCGCTCATGACGCGGCGCAAGCTATACCTCGAACTCGGAGGCCTCGACTCCGACTTCTTCGCCCACATGGAGGAAATCGACCTCTGCTGGAGGATGCGCAACAAAGGATGGAGAGTCGTGGCGGCCACACGCGACTCCAAGGTCTACCACCTGGGCGGTGCCACGCTCGCGCAAGGCAACCCGCGCAAGACATACCTCAACTTCCGCAACAACCTGACCATGATCGTCAAGAACCTGTACAGCCGCCACTGGTGGTTCACGCTCCTCAAACGCTCGTCGCTCGACGACTTCGCGTCGCTGCGATTCCTCTTCACGGGCCAGGGCAAACAGTTCCTTATGGTCCACGTCGCCCACTTCGACTTCCTGCGCGGACTGCCCTCCGCGCTCCGCAAGAGGGCCAAGCTCCGCGAGGGATGCGACGGCAAGACAGTGGCCGAAGTAAGGCCATACTGCATGATCTGGAGACGCTACGCCCGCAAACTCGTCACATTCAACGCCATGGACAAATGAAATGGGAAGAACTGCTCATCGCGCGCCGCACAGGCCGGCAGACGCCGCGCATTGAGCACTCGCGAACCGAGTTTCAGCGCGACTACGACAGAATCATTTTCTCAGCCCCCTTCCGACGGCTGCAAAACAAGACGCAAGTCTTCCCGCTCCCCGGCTCCGTCTTCGTCCACAACAGGCTGACACACAGCATCGAGGTGGCCTCCGTAGGGCGCTCGCTCGGACACACCGTGTCCCAACAGCTCGTCGACGACAAGGCCGCGCCCGCCTCGCTGCTCGACTCCATCAGCGACATCGTCTCCGCGGCCTGCCTGGCCCACGACATGGGCAACCCGCCCTTCGGGCACTCGGGCGAGAGGGCCATCCAGCACTACTTCCTCAACGCCCGCGGCCGCGAGTTCATGGAGGACGGACTAACCGACGCCCAAAAAGCCGACGTCCAAAATTTCGACGGCAACGCCAACACCTTCCGCCTCCTCAGCCACTCTTTCGCCGGCCGACGGCGAGGCGGATTCTCCCTCACCTACCCCGCCCTCGCGTCCATCATCAAGTACCCGCGCCCCTCCGTCGGAGTCAAGAAGTTCGGCTACTTCCAGCAAGACCGGGAGACCTTCCTCAGCATCATGGAGACGCTCAACATTCCCATGACCGACGCCGCGAGCGGCACTTTCGCGCGCCACCCGCTCGTCTTCCTCGTCGAGGCGGCCGACGACATCTGCTACCAGGCCATGGACGTCGAAGACGCCTACAGGCTCGGCATCTTAACCTACGACGAGACGCGCCAGCTCTTCACCAGCTACTTCGACCCCGACGCCGACGCCGCCACTTTCGAGAGCCTCGACAACGTCTGCTCACACGTCACCGACCGCCACGAGCAAGTAGCGTACATGCGCACACTCGTCATCGGGCTCCTGGTCCGCGAAGCCGCGCGCATCTTCTGCTCCAACATCGCGCTAATCCTCGAGGGCCGATTCCACGGCTCGCTCATCGGACACCTCGAAGGCCGACCGCGACGAGCCATGGAGCAAATGGCCGACACCGCCGTCCGACGAATATACCACCACCAGAGCGTCGCGCAGATAGACCTCTCCGGTTTTGAGATAATCGGCACCCTGACCGACAAATTCCTCGGAGCCCTGACACATCAGGACCAGTACTACTCGAGCCTGCTCCTGCCCTTCATTCCAGAGCAATACCGCGTCGGCCAGGAAGCCACGCTCTACGACAAAATCATGAGCGCCATCGACACCGTCAGCGGCATGACCGACCTCTACGCGCTCGACCTCTACAAGAGGCTGACGGGCAGCTGAACCCAATCCTTCCGAAAAAATTTCGTTTTCACACGAAAAAATAGTTAACTTTAAGATTTAAGGGCGCATAGCCCCGAAACACACGAATCCATTCAACTGCATTAAGGCATCCCACCTCTAATGACCAGCATCGTAAAGAGAGCCGTCACGGCCATCGCTGCCGCGCTCCCCGCCCTCCTCGGCACAAGCGAAGCCGCGGCGCAAAGCGTCTATTGCGAATCAGACACCATAAAGGTGTGCGACAGCACAATAGGCCAAAAATGGATACTCAACCTCAAAGACATCCCCGCGGGTTATTCCCAAATCCTCATCACCTACCGCATTTCACTCTTCCCCAACGAGGAACAACACGCGCAAGAGTACATCAACAACATCGCCGACAACAAATACCTGATTTTCGTCGACACCTACACCCTCGCATCCGTAGACGGCGGCGCGAAAGCGGGGCAGGCAGACGTGACGCTCTCCATCACAGACATCCAATACTCAAACTCCGCGCAAGACAGACGTGAAGTCGAAGTCCTGGGCTCTGGAAAGACAACCTGGCGCATCTACGGAACGCCCGTGCCTGACGACGCACTGCCGGCCGACGACCCACACCGCCTCAGCTTCACCTCGCCCCTGCGCAACTGCGGCTACGAGGCTGAAATAACCACAGAGGATTCATGGGCCGACATATCCCGGTGGCGATGGACACTCTCCGACGACGAGACCTTCAAAATCGACCCCAGCGGCAACTACGCCACACTCTCCACGCCACACTACGCCAACGGCGAGCTCCAGACCGACTCCAAGACCGCACGCGTCACCATCACCAAGACCGTCGGCGGCATCTGCACAGCATCCGTGGCACGCGACATAACATTGCTGGGCAGCCCCGAAGTCATAATAAGCCGCAACGACGGACTCGACGAGCCAATCCGCATATGCTCATCAACCGAAGATGACGAGAACTCCTACGTCAACGTCGACCTCGCGCTCGCCGGGCACGCCCCCTTCACAGTCTCGCTCAACACGGGCAACCAGAAAACGTTCGAATACGCCGGCGTCAACACCATCTACAACATCCACGTCGCCAACGCCATGACAATCAAGGTGGACGACCTTGTCGACGCACACGGCTGCAAAGCCACCGACGAGACCACGCTCGGCAGCATAACCGTCCTCGACCGCAAGCCCGAACCCACCTTCCCCTCCGACACAATCGACTCCCAAGAGACGCGCGTCAAGCTCACCACCATACCCACCGACGAACTCCACTCCTTCAAATGGGGCGTGGCGGAAGACGGCAAGAGCCTCGACACACACGTCTACGGGACGACACACCAGGCGAGCGCCAAGTCGACAATGTGGGCCAACGTCACCTACTACGTCATCGAGACCGACGACGGCGACGACCTGCAATACGCCCCCTGCCCATCCGACACGGCCCGCGTCACCGTACGCTACGCCATGCCACTCCGCTACCCCAACGGCTTCAGCCCCAACGGCGACGGACGAAACGACAAACTCGTAATCGAAGGCCTGCCGCCCAAAAACATGGTCACCGTCGTCGACAGCCGCGGCAAAACCGTCTTCGAGGCTACAGACTACCGCAACAACTGGAATGCCGAGGGCGTCGACGACGGGTACTACGTCTACTATTTCAAGGGCGAAGGCACCAAGACACACAAAGAGACCCTCGTCATAAAACGAAACAAATAGCCACAGACAAACAGTTACGAGAATGAAGAACCTGACGCTCAAAGTGTTGTCCGCGGCTTTGGCCATCGTGGCCTCCATCTCCTCCGCCAACGGACAAAACGAACTCATCGTCTCGCAATACCTCCACAACTATTTCGCCGTCAACCCCGCCTTCGCCGGCAGCCGCGAGTCCCTGAGCCTCTTCGGCGGAGTCCGCCGACAATGGTCCGCCATCGACGACACCCCCGCAAGCGCCCTCCTGACGGCCAACACACCCATGCGCAGCGAGAAACTGACCGCCGGCGCAAGCCTCTACTACCAGACGCTCCACCAAAGCACCAACGCCGGAATCATGGCCACCATAGGCTACCGGACACGCCTCACCCGCACGACGTGGCTCGGACTCGCACTACAGCCGGGCGTCGCCATGAGATCCTACGACTGGGCCAAAATCCGGACCATCGACAACGACGACGAAGTGTTCTCCGAAAACGAGTCCGCCGCGGCGCCGCTCCTCGGCTTCGGAGCCTCATTCTACGGCCAAAACTTCTTCGCCGGACTCAGCACCACGTCGTTCATCGTCACCAACGACTTCGAGCGAAAAGACACCAAATTCGCCCCTGCCGACGCCACCTACGTGGCTTGCGGCGGCTACTGGTTCCAGCTCAACAACGACTTCGCCCTCCAACCATCCGCCCTCGCCTCATTCAACAAAGCCGAGAAGGCCAAAGCCACAATCAGCGCCACGGGCGTCTGGAAAGAGACCATATGGCTCACCGCCGCCTACCGCACGACCAAAGAAGCCACCTTCGGACTGGCCTACAAGCCAAGCACAAGATTCAAAGTGGCATACTCCTACTCCATGGACCTCGGGCCTCTCAAGTCCTACAGCGGCGGCAGCCACGAACTCACGCTCCAATACGACTTCATCTACAAAGTAAGGGCCGTCGGACCCAGATTCTACTAACAACCTTAAGAGACAGAGTGACCAATGACGACAAAACAACTCACCTTGGCGGCAATGCTCAGCTCAACGCTCTTGAGTACAGCACCCACGACATCTTCCGCCCAAGACATTGAAATCGAGAGGATAAGCCCCACCGGAACAGCATCCGCCATCAACCCCGTCGTGCGCGACTCCACCCTCTTCTTCGCCAGCAACCAGAAATACAGCCTCGGCAAGACATACTTCGACCAGCGAGGCCAACACCTCTACCAGATCTACAGCGTCAAACTGGAAAACCAACACCCCTCCGGCCGCCCGCGACCATTCCTGGGTGGCGGACGCCGCG
>JAFPDB010000284.1 GCA_017390085.1 Bacteroidales bacterium
GCGCAACTCGTGGCTCAGAGCCACAACGCGCCAGCCGTACAGATTGCCTCAAAACAGCTTGAAATAGCCACCTCGGCCACGGAGATAAGCCGTTGCGGAATGCGGCCGACGGTGGCGTTGCGCATGGAGGGCAAGCTCGACGGGCCGATAACATACGAAGTGCCCACGCTCGACAATAACGTAAACTTTTGGTACGCAGGCGTCAACGTCAGCTACAACCTCGGCGCGCTCTACCAACAGAAACGCAAAATCTCCGCCTCGCAAGCGGCCACCCATACGGCCCGCGCGCGCCTCTCCGCCCAAACGGCACAAAGCGAGGCCGACACCCACGCCGCCTTCATAAGGCTCCAGGAGTCAATCTCCAACCACGCCACACACCAGACCAACGTCCAATTGGCACACGAGAACTACGACGTCATCCACTACCGCTACCTGAACGGAATGGCCCTCATTACGGATATGCTCGACGCCACCAACCAGCAGCTCAACGCGGAACTTCAGCTCGTCAATTCGGCAATCGACATACTCTACCGCCAATCGCCCTTCGCGCCACCGTCGGCACTCTCTAATTCGGCTGACAACCTTGGGCATCTTCCTTCTCGGGGCGTACCTTATCATGTTCTACTGCGTAGCGTCGGACGAGTTCGACTTCCGCACCCTGCGGCCGCTCATAATGTTTCGCTCGGTGGCCTACGCCGCCATTAGCATCTCGCTGATGGTCATTCTGCAAGACATCATGCCATTCCATATTTTCTTCATGGCGCTCTCGATATTCAACATGTTCCACATGATCATTGGCGGCGTGGCAGGTGCGGCGGCCTACTCCTATGGGCTCGAGTTCTACATGGCCGACAACATGAGCCGCTATTCCGAATTCTTCGACCACATCTCCCTGGGCTTGGGCGGCCTCACGTTTGGCGAGAAGATTGAGATGTTCGAGCGCGGGCTTATGATAGTGAGTATCAAGCAGATATATGGATGGGCGGCCTACCTTTGCCTGACTGTGGGTCTTGTCCTTTTGCTCTACAAAGTGCCCCTCGTTCGCAAAGGCTACCGCAAGATGCTCGGATGGCGTGATGTGGGCTACGGCCTCCGCAAGAGGTTCAAGAACGAGGAGCAATCTTAGGGCAAGAATAGAAATGTTTCACAGAAAGGCTTGAAAATTTGCACGCAAAGTGAATTTTTGACCTCCCATTTAGAATACATTTCTGTTAGAATTGCGTAATTTCGCAAATAAAACTAAAATTGAGATTATTTCAATATGGGAATATTCAGCTTTTTGTTCGGTGGCGGAGGCAAGTACCCCGCCACTGCCAAGTATGAGGCTCAACTGGAGCAGAAGAAAGCCGACTTTGAGAAATTCAAGAGAATTGCCAGCAGTGCAGACCTCAAAAAGCACGTGGAGCTGAAGAGTAAGACCTCATCCGCCGACTTTAAGAACAGGGTCAACCACCTCAAAAACGACCGTTTCAATCAGACTGAAGAGTACCGCAAAGAGCAAGAGCTCAAGTCTTTGGCAGGCAGCTCTGACATCAAGGGCTACCTCAAATTCGTCGCCGCCGGCAACGACAAGAAAGCCGAGCAGGCCATCGCCTCCGACGCTTACAAGGAGTACGTCTCCATCGCAAAAACCAAAGACCCCGAGCAGCTCAAAAGACTCAAACAGCTCAAGAGCAACCCCTCCGTCAAGACGGCAATCAAGATGCTCGGCTCGTCGGCCTACGCCAACTACAAGAAAACCAACGGCTCAGACCGCCTGAAAAGATATTACGCCCTCTCAGAATACGTCAAGACCGACGCTTTCATTGCCAAGAAGAAGGACCTCGAGAACAAGAACCGTTTCAAGCAGAGCGAGGAGTATCGCGACATTCAGGAGTTTGAGAAGCTCGAGAAGAATGCCGACCTGAAATGGTACTTCAACAATCTTAAAAACAACGATTTCGCTGAAGCCGAAAAGTGGGAACTCACCTTCTCCGACAACTTTAAGGGTCAGCGTCTCGACAGCCAGAAATGGATTTCGGGCTACTACTGGGGCAAGAAGACCAACAAGAACTACAGCCTCGCCGACGAGCGCCAGAAGTTCGAAGAGGCCAACGCCAAAGTCGGCAACGGCCTGACAATCATGACCCGCGCCGGCAAGACCGAGGGCGAGATATGGGCACCCATGGCGGGCGGCTTCATCAAAGCCCCTCTCGACGCCACCGCCGCCCTAATCAACACGGGCGACGGCTTCCGCCAGAAATTCGGCAAGTTTGAGTTCAAGGTCAAGGTTAGCGGCGTCAAGGCACCCGTTACCGACAACATCTGGCTCAGCACCGAACGCAACGAGGAGATCAACGTAGCCACTTTCGGCCTCGGCAAAGGACTCTCCGTCGGCACAGGCAAGCTCGTCATGGTCGACGACGTCAAGTACTCCACCGACTACTTCATCTACACGCTCGAGTGGACGGCCAAGAAGATCACATGGAGCGTCAACGGCGTGGAAGTGCACTCCACCACGAGCAACATTCCGCAAGAGCCGATGTACATCGGCTTGAGTTCCAACGTCGTAGGCGAAGGCGAAATCGCCAACGCCGACATGCACGTGGAGTGGGTTAAAGTCTACGCCCAAAAGTAGGAATCGACATCTTTCGTAGAATAGCGACCCGCAATCGGCAAAGCCCACAAGCCCCGATTGCGGGTCTCTTCATATCCGCGCGATCTATACACCCCCAAAAATGGCAATCCGGACGACATTGAAACTGAACACACCTGTCGCGGCGGGCAAGAGCCGCGTCGCGGTCTCGTATCGCAAGCCCATGATGCTATTGGGCAGCTGCTTTGCCGAGAACATTGGCAACGCCATGCGCAACGTAGGTTTCGACACCATGGTCAACCCTCTCGGCACGATCTACAACCCGGTCTCGCTTCTCAACTCACTGACGCGGATTGCGTCAGGCACGCCATTCGAAGCGTCGGAGTGCGTGGCCATAGGCGCGGGCGACGGGCGGATTTGCTCGTTCTACCACCATACGAGTCATGCGCGGGCGACGGTCGAGGAGTTCCTGAGCGAGGCTAACGCCATCATGGACGTTGCGCGAATCCATTGGGAGCGGACGGAGCTCCTCGTCGTGACGCTCGGCACGGCATGGTGTTTTCGTCACGTGGAGTCGGGGATGGTCGTCACCAACTGCCTAAAACGTCCTGCGGGCGAGTTCGCGCGGTTCCGCCTGAGCGTGGAGGAGTGCGCAAGCGCGCTGGGGAAGGTCGTGGAGCTTGCGGGCGGGCGCGAGGTGATATTCAACGTCAGCCCCATACGCCATTGGGCCGACGGGGCGCACGGCAACGCGCTGAGCAAGTCCACGCTCATGTTGGGCATCGACAACGTGATGAGCTGCCACCCCGCCAATACGGAATACTTCCCTTCGTTTGAGATAATGACCGACGAGCTACGCGACTACCGCTTCTACGCCGACGACATGAATCATCCGTCGCAACTCGCCGAACGCTACATTTTCGACCGTTTCATGGACTTCGCCCTCCCCGACTCCGAAATCAAAGAATTAGAGGAAAACATCAAGGCCGCCCAACGAAGGGGGCATAGTCAGATGGGGTGAGAAAGCTTTAGAACCCATGCCGCGCCATATCCGCGCAAGCTCGCCAATAGAGGTCTCCGCGGAGCAGTAACCATTTGGCATGACACTTAAAGCGGGCTTCTAAGTTTTTCATATTCATCCGGTTACAGTTACCCCTGTCGCGAGCACAAGTCCCGCGGCAGGGGTTGTTCTATTTTGAGCCATGAAACCCTTTTAGAGTTCCAAACCTATTCTCAACGCTATCGCGTTGTGACTGAGCTTCTCAACATACTCCGCCATAAGGAACGAGTTCTCAAAAGCCTTCAGGCGTTCCAGCTTCTGGACCTCGTAGCCCACCGACGCGAACATCTTCAGCCGCCCCGACAAGGCGAACGACGCGCCCGCCGCGGGACTGACGTACAAACCGCCATTGGCGGCGCCCGACGGCGCCAAGCTATACCCCGCGCACCCCACGACAAAAGGCCTTACCCTCCTCTCGCCGCCAAAACGGTAGCCCACTTGCGCGAAGAGCGGTATCAACACCTCCTCGTAGGTCGAGATTCCCGTGCCAATGCCGGCGGAGATATGCCCGTTGAAGTTGTAGCAACCGCCAATTTGCCACTCGAATGGCGTATTCGACGGGCGGCTCATGTCGACACCCACGCCCAACGACGTCGAGAAGCTCACCTTCCCCTGGGCGTATGCTGCCGCCCAAATGAGCATTGCCGCCACTAAAGCTAAGATTCTCATCATCTTATGGTTATGGTTATGCGTTCTACAATCTTCAAAGCCGACGTCAGGCCCGAGAGGTCCGTATAAATCTCGCCGTCGCTGCCGTCGGGGCTGCTGTGGCCTGTCAAAAGGGCTTCAAACGTCGTTTGATTGCCGCTCAAATCCACTTCGGCTCGGTAAATTACGGCGGGCTGACCGCTCCCCTCCTTTCCGCCCGAGTAGTTGGAGTCGCCAATCTTGGCGTTTTTGGGGTAGGAGGCGTTGAAGTCGGTCGAATGGTTGACCTCAACCTTTACGACGAATTGCTTCACCCCCTTGGCCGTGCGCATCTTCACGTCGAAGCTCTCTCGAGGCGTCGCGCCCGTCATCCCGTCGACGAGAGGCTCGTCCTTAGTGGGCAGATAGAGGCCGTCGGGGTAGACGACCCCGCGCTTATGGCACCAATGGGGCAAGGCCTCTTTGCGCCTGTTGCCGTCGGCGGCCTGCCAATCTTGCGTGGCGACCTTATGGGAGGCGTAGACCGTCGAGATGTAGCCTCCCTCCATGTCTTCCAACCAGATGGCTATCTGGGGCGCGTTTTTCTTTTTAATCCCCAGAAACAGCCGGTAGTCGTGAAGCCATTCGTCGCCCTCGACAATGTTCACTTTCAGGTCGCCTTGCTCGTACTCCATCAACTCCTTGTCGCAAGACGTGAGGCCGAATACGGACATCAGCCCAAGCAAGGGGATGGTCATCAGAATTGTTGTCATCCTTTTCATATTTTGTTCAGATTATGTTACTCCATGGGAACATATAAGGCGTAGCTACACCATGAGGTGTCGGGCGCAAGCCCTACTTTGCGAAAACACTGTCTATAAGATTCTCAACACCCTTGGATATCGTATCCCATCCGCTGTCGCTCTGGAGGTCGAGACCGTTGAAGACTCCGCAAGCGTCACTAAGTATGGCCAGGTAGGTCGTGGCTGCAGTTATGAGCGTGGCGACGACGGCGCCCTCCTGCTCGGCACGCCCTGCGAGGCGGCTCACCCGCCTAATCATCTCCACCCCGGCGCGCTCCCTCATCTCCCTCAACTGGCCAATTATCTCGTTGCTGCAAGTCAGCTCCCAACGAAAAAGCCGCCTGAGGACCGCGTCCGTTCGGAGCTGAGCCACGTATTTGCGGAACATGTCCTTCACAATGGGCAGGGCGTCGCCCCCCTCGGGAATGTCGAACTCGAAGTTCAGCCAGAAGTCGTGTTTGCTGATGTAGGCCATTATCAGGCCGTCCAACGAGCCGAAGTATCGGTAAATCAATATCTTCGACACACCCGACTGAGCCGATACGGCGTTTATGCCTATCTTCTCGAAGCCGTTTTGCTCAATCATATGGCCAATGGTGTCGATGAGGCGTTTCTCGGTAGATTCCCTGTCGCGTTCCATTCTTATTGTTACTAACTGGTAACAAAGATATGCTATTCACCCGAACCACAAAAGAATTAACAGATAATTTTTGCCCCTCACTTTAGCAAATGACCTAAAATGCCTAATTTAGCGTCTAATAACAGCAGCTAAAGCAGGCAAGGGCATAGCCCAATACTTAAAAGGAACCGCGCACAATACACATATAAAAAGAACGCCAGTCTCACACAGTTGGGCGTTTATCTATAATTCCACCCTATTCATAATTTATCATTTCAAAGAATGAACATCTTTGTAGCAAAGTTGAACTTCCGCACCAAAGAGGAGAAGCTCAACGAACTGTTCAGCCAGTACGGCGAAGTCACGTCGGCTCGCATCATCACGGACCGCATGACCGGTCGTAGCAAGGGCTTCGGCTTTGTCGAGATGCCCGACGACGAGGCTGCTCAGAACGCCATCCGCGAGCTTGACGGCTTTGAGTTCGACGGTCGCACCATCGCCGTCTCCGAGGCCCACTCGCGTGAGGACCGCCCCGCACGCGCTCCTCGTCAGTAAGTATATAACCCTTCTTGCGGCCTACGGCCCCAAGATTTAGAGAGATATACCTGATTAGGACTCCAAACCGACGAATCGGGAGGCGTCGCCCACAAAAAATAACGGGCGGCGCCTCTCAATTTATTCCCTTTGCCACATATTATATAAATTTGCTGTCAATAAAGACTCATACACATAAAAGGCATCTTTAAACAACAACTGAAAATGAAGAAACTCTTCTCAATCGTATTCATGGCCGCGGCCATGCTTCTCGGCAAGGCCGACGCTCAGGCGCAGAGCCAGTTCCGCAAGGGCGACGTGGCCATCAACCTCGACTACTGCCTCGGCTCCGTCAGCGACTACGACGGCGCGACCAACGGTTTCTGCGTCATGGGCGAATATGGCTTCATGAACGTAATCAACGAGAAAGGCACAATCTCCGCCGGCCTCATCCTTGGCGCAGGCTTCCACAACGACACTTACAAATACAACTACGGCGATTATCACGAAGAGTGGAACGTCAAGTTCAGCCGCATCCGCATTGGCACTCGCGGCGCTCTCCACTACTCTTTCATCCCTCAACTCGACACCTATGGCGGCATTAACTTCCTCTTTGTAGACATCGAGACTGCCAAGGTCGGTGGCGACAAAGACACCGAGGGGAAGTTCGTCTGCCCATCTATCGTGGCTGGCTGCCGCTACATGTTCAGCCCCGCTTTTGGCGTGAACTTCGAGACCACATGGGATCGTTTCCAGCACATCGCCCTCGGCTTCACGTTTAAGTTCTAAGCCGTAAGGCGCACAAAATCCATAGCCTCCCGTCCAACCATCAGAGTTGGGCGGGAGGCTGTGTTTTTTATCTGTTATCCTTGCCAGGAAATGTCACTAGCGCCTAAAGAAGGCCCGCCCGGCCGGACCTTGGAGAACATCCTTGTCTGGCGGGGCGGGAAATGATAATGGCTTGGGGAATGTCTTTACTTGGCGGATAGGCTCAGGCTTTGGCTGAGCCCGCTCTTCGGGTCCGTGACGCAGACGTCAATGCTGCCAACCTTTCCGTTGGAGC
>JAFPDB010000285.1 GCA_017390085.1 Bacteroidales bacterium
CGTATTCTCGGCCTCACAATGACTGTCGAAAAGACGGGTTCTTTTTAAGGGCGTATATTTGATTTTTTTACAAATTTTGTGGAACTCTAAACCCCTTTTAAAACCCTCTTTTTCACAGATTGTACGGATTGTGTTTATATTTGCGACATTCCTCAGAAAAACAACTTATTATGAAAACAACTCACTTAAGAGGCGCGTCACGTTTCGCGTGGATGTTGCTTCTGATGCTGACTTCCGTTTGCGCCTACGCGCAAAAGACGGTCTACGGCACAGTGCTCGACAAGTCGACCAAAGAACCTGTTGTCGGCGCTGCCGTTATCCAGTCAGGAACTGCCAACGGCACGGTTACCGACATCGACGGCAACTTTTCCCTAAAGGTTGACAATCTCCCGCAATCTATCGACATCACCTTCCTTGGCTATGAGAAACTCACCCTCAACGCCGAGGTCCTAAATCTTGGCGCCATCTACATGGTGGTTGACTCAAAAACCCTCGACGACGTCATCGTCAAAAGCTCTATCGCCGTCGCCCGAAAGACGCCTGTCGCCCTCTCGTCCGTCTCGCCCGAGCTAATTGAGGAAAAACTCGGAAACCAGGAGTTCCCAGAGATTCTCAAATCAACACCAGGTGTCTACGCCACCAAAGCGGGTGGCGGCTACGGCGACTCCCAAATCAATATGCGAGGCTTCAAGTCCGCCAACATCGCAGTCATGGTCAACGGCGTCCCCATGAACGACATGGAGTGGGGTGGCGTCTACTGGTCTAACTGGACTGGCCTTAGCGACGTCACCCGCAGTATGCAGACCCAACGCGGTCTCGGCGCCACCAAGCTCTCCGCACCCTCTGTCGGCGGCTCAATAAATGTCGTAACTAAAGGCATCGAGTCAAAGAAAGGCGGCGCGGTTTCTTATTCCGTAGGCAACGACGGCTATCAGAAGATTCTCGCCACCGTCTCCTCAGGCATGAACACGCGCGGATGGGCTTTCACGGTCCTTCTCGCAAAGACTTGGGGCGACGGCTACGTCCAAGGAACCGAGTTCGAGGGCTACAACTGGTTCGCGAGCATCGCCAAGCGTCTCAACGACGACCACCAGCTCACACTCACGGCTTTCGGCGCCCCTCAGTGGCACAACCAGCGTAGCGCGTACGACGGCCTCACCATAGTTGGGTGGCAGAAAGTTAAGGACTACATGAAAGGCGAGAGCGAGTACCGCTACAACCCCACCTACGGCTTCGGTCTCAACGGCGAGCGCAAGACCTCCTCTCGCAACGTATACCACAAGCCGCAAATATCCCTCAACCACCAATGGCAGATTAGCGACAGCCAAAGCCTCTCCTCTGTCATCTACGTCTCCATAGGCCGCGGCTACGGCTTCTCCGGAATGGGAACCTCTTCCGACTACAAGAACAAGTGGTATGGTTCTTCCAACGGCTCTCTCAACACGGCTTTCCGTCATGAGGATGGCACTTTCGCCTACGATGAGATCCAAAAGATCAACGCCGCAAGTGACCACGGTTCCGAGATGGTCATGAGCGTCTCAAAGAACTACCACAACTGGGTCGGTTTCGTCTCCAACTACGAGAATCAAATCAACGACGACCTCACAGTCACGGGCGGTATCGACTTCCGTTGGTACAAGGGCGTACACACCAACGAGATTAACGACCTCTACAATGGCGAGTACTACACCGACAACTACTACCGAAATAACGTCAAGGCTTACAACAACGCAAAGGCCAACGACCCCGGATTCGTCTATGAGAAACTTCACGTCGGCGACGTAGTTTATCGTGACTACGACGGATTCACCGTCCAAGAGGGGCTCTTCGCGCAGGCTGAGTACACGCTCAACCAGATCAACTTCTTCGTCTCTGGCTCCGTCTCAAACACTTGCTACTGGCGTTACGCCCGCTTCTACTTCGACGACAGCCATGCCGAGTCCGACAAGCTCAACTTCTGGGGCTTCACTGTCAAGGGCGGTGCCAACTACAATATCAACGACAATAACAACGTCTTCTTCAACGCCGGCTACATCAGCCGCGCGCCCTTCTTCTCTGGTGGCGCATTCCTCTCCAGCACTGTCAGCAACGAGACCAACCCCGATGCCGTCAACGAGAAAGTCGCCTCTTTCGAGGTCGGCTACGGCTTCAATTCTCGTCCTTTCGTAGCCAAAGTCAACGCCTACCTCACCAAGTGGATGGATAAGACTTCCAGCAAACGAGGAGACATCACCAAGGAAAATGGCGAACAAGACACCTGGTTCTTCAATATGGAAGGTCTCGACGCGCGCCACATGGGCGTTGAGGTTGAGCTGACCGCCAAACCCGCCAAATGGGTCGACCTCTCTGCCATGTTCTCCTTTGGCGACTGGGTTTGGGATTGCTCTCCCGTCGGCTATTTCTACGATTCCGCTGGCAACCCTATAAAGGATAAAAAAGGCAATATCGCCTCTGCCGGCAAGGCCGAGGATCATGCCTACATGAAGCTTGAGCTCGACAAGGTCAAGGTCGGTGGTTCCGCCCAGACTACCGCTGCTATCGGTGTCAAGTTCCGCCCAATGGATGGTCTCCGCATCGGTGCCGACTACAACCTCTTCGCCCGCAATTACGCCGACTGGGATTTCAGCACCAACGACATTGATTTCAACGGCCTGAAGGTCTACTCCAGCCCTTGGCGAATCCCCTCAAGCTACACCTTCGATGTCGACGCAAGCTACTCTTTCAAGATTGGCGATAAGCTCAATGCGCGCCTCTCTGGCAAGGTCAACAACCTCTTCGATCAAGAGTACATTCAGCAGGCCACCGATGGCGACAAGCACGATTGGACCACTGCCTACAAAGTTTTCTACGGTTTCGGCAGAACTTACTCCCTCGGCCTGAAGCTATCTTTCTAAAACATTAACGCGCAAACTAATGAAAGCTCAACGTATATTATTTGCGGCTTTGGCTGTCGCCCTTACAGCCTGCGACGACTATAATGACAAATTCGATGGTCTCGACGATCTCGTCGACGAGGGCCAAGTGAACGTCATTTCGGGGCTAACATACGAACTCCAGGATGACGACTACACCACCATCGGCGCCTACGCTCCCACAGACAATGCCGATTCTATCCAGCTCGTCTACGTCAAGAAAAACAAGACGTTCCCCTCCGATGCCATCGCTCAAAAATACCTCCCCAAATTCGCAGCCTCCAAGTGGCAAACTGCCGACATCGGATCGGCCGTGACCATCACTTACAAGCTCGCTACTTCCGCGTCAGAGGATCTTTCGCGCCTCGCCGCAGCCAATTCCTACGAGCTCTCCGCTGACGACTATGCCACAATCTGGAAAGGCGAGTCTACCGCCAAGTACCTCACCAAATCCACAGAGTCCCGCATCGCCTCAATTCTCCCCGCGGCAATCGAGGGGGCTCAGGTTGGCGACTATGTCCTCGTAACCTACAAATACTCCGAGACCGAGCCTTCAGCCTCAACTGATAAACCCGAGTGCCATTGGACCAAACTCTCCGGCGCAACCTATCCCGAGGGCAAGAACTGGAATTATGTCTCCACAGGCAAAATCGACCTCTCCGAATATGTCGGCCAGGTCGTACGCATCGGTTTCCGCTACCTCAGCACCTCCTCTTTGGCAGGAACTATTGAGTTAAAGAACCTCAAGGTTGCCGACGCTTCTATTACCAAATACGTCGCTCCACAGCTCTTTGCCGAGCATGAAGACGGCTCCTACAAGAAGGCATCCAGCTTCGGCGGGGCTGGCAAGTACATCCTTCTCGCCGAGGTCGACGGCTCCTACTACTCCTTCGGAAAAATTAAGGACGGCAAAGCCTACGGATATTGCGTAAGCGACCCCATAACCGTCACCGACGATGCCGTGGCCGCAGCCGATGCCGAGAACATCCTCCTCAATGTCGAGGAGTCCGCCAACGGCTACTCCATCAAGAACTCCGACGGCCTCTATTTCTACATGAAGGGCACCTACGACAGCTTCAACACAGCCTCCGCCATCGGAGACGACAGCGGCTTCGATTGGACTTTCAATGTCACGGCCGACGGTGTCGAGGTTGTCAATGTCGCTGTCGGCAAGACCATAACCTACGATTCTAGCTACTCCTCCTACGGCGCCTACAACAATGCCAAGTTGGGCATCTATGAGAAGAACACCCTCCTCTCCGACGAGCTTCCCGAGGGCTACCTCACCAAAGACGTTGAGCTCCCCGACGCTGCATCCTACATTTGGGCCCTGACCGCCAAATATGGCGCCAAGGCTTCTGCTTTCATCAATAAAACTAACTACGAGTCCGAAAGCTGGTTCGTCACCAAAGAGATTGATCTCTCCGAAACCACCTCTCCCTACCTCTCTGTCGAGTGCGCAGCCAACTTTTTCAATGGCAATAGCGTCGAGGATTACCTCCAGATTTGCGTAACTTCAGACTACGAGGAGAAAGCCGATTTCGTTGTCAACGGCAACAAGAGCCTCAAG